>JAEWCJ010000438.1 GCA_023390695.1 Pseudomonadota bacterium
GCGGGACACCGACAAGTTCGGCAGGTTCGGCCTCACAGCCGTGCCGGGGACGCGGATCGCCGCACCGCTGATCGCGCAATGTCCGGTCAGCCTCGAATGCGTGCTGCGCGACACGCGGCTTGTGCGCACCCACAATTTCTTCGTCTTCGAAGTGGTGCAGGCGCATGTCGCGAGGTCACCGAAATATCCACGCACCCTCCACTATCAGGGCGACGGGCGGTTCATGGTGGCGGGACGGGAAATAAGTCTGCGCCGGCGGTTCCGGCCGGGAATGTTGTAAAAGACGGCGGGCGACGATACAGGACCGGCTCGGCCCCCACATCCTTTCAGGCTCCTTTTCATTTTGCCCCCGCCTTCAGTTCCATCGCCCGCATCGCCGGCACCCTCGGACGCGTTTCGCACCGATATCGAGGGGCTGCGCGCGTTTGCGATCCTGCCGATCCTGATCTTTCATCTCGATCCGGCCTGGATGCCCGGCGGATTCATCGGCGTCGATATCTTCTTCGTCATTTCCGGATTTCTCATTTCCGGCCAGATCCTCAAGGCCAGCCCCGGCACCTTCCGGTTCCTCCCGTTTTATCTGCGCCGCATACGCCGCCTATTTCCGGCGCTCGCCGTCACCGTCGCCGTGAGTCTGGCGGTCGGCTGGCGTCTGTTCACGCCAGGGGATTTCAAGGCGCTGGCCTGGTCGGCGCTCGCTTCCCTCGCCGGCATCGCCAACATCCACTTCTATGCCTCGGTCGACTATTTCAACGCCAGCACGCTCCTGCATCCGCTCCTGCACGTCTGGTCGCTGAGCGTCGAGGAACAATTCTATCTGCTGTGGCCGGCCTTGCTGGTGTTACTGCTGGCGCGTGGCCGCAGGAGCCTGATCGCGGGTATTGCCGTTATCGGCCTGTTGTCATTCGCCGCCAGCGCCGTCGTCACCTTCAAGGCGCCGTATCTGACCTTCTACATGATGCCGTTCCGGATTTTCGAATTCGCGATCGGCGCGCTCGTCTGCATCCATGCGATCCGCCTGAACCCCATGCAGGCGCTGCTCTGCGGATTCGCCGGCGTTGCGCTGCTGGCGCTCTGTCTCGTCAGCTTCAGCGCGGCGACACCGTGGCCGGGCACGCACGCGCTCATTCCCTGCCTCGCCACCGCGCTGTTGCTGATCGCCGGCAGAAGCGGCTTCTGGCACCGCCTGCTGTCGCTCGCACCGCTGCGCATGATCGGGCGCATCTCCTATTCAGTGTATCTGGTGCACTGGCCGCTGATCGTCTTCTACCGCTACTGGGCGCTGGTGCCGCCCTCGCCGCGCGAGCTCGCCGCCCTGTTCGTCCTCTCGCTTGTGCTCGGGGGACTGCTCTATGTTCTGGTCGAGCGCTTCTATCGCGCCTCGCCGGAGCCGAAAGTCGCCTGGCTGTTCGTCGGCACCGACGCCATTCGCACGGCCGGAGCCGCGCTCGAAAGCCTGATCGCAAAGCGGCAGGCCGCGATCTTCTCGATCTTCCTGCTTCTGCCCCTCGCAGCGGCCGGCTCCAGCGCTGCGGTGATCCTGCGCGATGGTTTTCCCGAACGGATGAAAAAGGGGCGCGTGCAAGCCGCCGGGGAACTCAGCTTCGCCGGCGACCTGTGCAACAGCGCACGCGATCGGTGCGCCTTCGGCGACCCGTCCTCGTCGCGGATCGTCTATCTGATCGGCGACAGCCACGCGCTCAATCTGGTTTACGGCCTCGATCTCCTGTTCAGGGAATCCGGCATCCGCGGCATCGCCTTCTACGATCACGGCTGCCTGTTCCTGAAAGGCACGCAGCGCTTCGACCGCGGCGTTCCCGACCGGCAGTGCGCGCGCAATGTTGCGGCAGCGTTTGACGCGGTGGTGCGGGATCACCATCCCGTCATCATTGCCGGCAGTTACGGCGGTTACGTGAAGGGCATAGGGCCCGCCGATTCCGACAGACCTTATGAAGGCACCGGCGCCGATTATTTCGCCTGGCTCGGCCGGCACTTCCGCGACAGCCTGCATGCCATCGACGCCACGAACCGGCCGGTCGTCCTGTTCAGCGCCAGCTACAACACGCGGGTCGATACCGCCCGCTGCGCGCTGCAATTCGGCGAAGACGACGCGCGCTGCGCGCCCGCCTCGCCGCAGCAGGCACGGCAAGACGCCGAGGCGACCGACAGCATGATCGCCGCATTGCGCAACGACTTTCCAGCGCTTGCCATCCTCGATCCGAAAACGCCGTTCTGCAAAGGCGAAAGCTGTGTCGTGCGCGCCGGCGGCCGCCCTTATTTCCGCGACACCGCCCACCTGACCAACGAAGGCTCCGCCTTCCTGATCGCACGGCTGAAAGACGAATTGCTGGCAGCACTCACACCGAAGCCGTGACGCCGCGCCTGTCCGGCCAGCTTTTACATGTGTCTGTGCCGGCAGCCGCACCGCGATAGACGGAACGCGCGCCCGCAGCGGCGCGTTCCCTCTCCATGGAGAACCTTCTGTTGCTGCTGCCGCGTAGGCCGCAATCGCTGTGGGTCCGCTACGGAACGACCACCATCATCGTACTGATTTTCTTTCTGATCCGTTTGGGACTCGAGGAGCGCGCCGGCACCTATGGATTTTTCATCCTCCTGCCGTCGATCTTTCTGTCGTCGGTGCTGTTCGATCGCGGCTCCGGCTTTTATGCCACGCTCCTGAGCGTCGTATTGCTGTTGCCGGTCCTGCCGGCGGGGACAGACATTCTTTCGACACTGGAACGCCACGCGGTTCCGCTCGCACTCTTCGTCATCATCTGTCTGGGCATTGCCGCGCTGAGCGAAGCGCTGCGCGGCGCCCTGGAGCGCGCGCTGGCGGCGGAGCGCACCAAGGATCTGCTGCTGCGCGAGCTCGGCCACCGCATCAAGAACAATCTCGCCATCGTGGTCTCGATGCTGCAGATGCAGGCGCGCGCCAATCCCGATGGACTGTCGCAAGAGCATGTGCAGGCGGCCATTGCCCGCGTGCGCGTCATCGGCGAGGCGCATGGCTATCTGGATCCCGCCTCCCGCCAGGGGCTGGTGCATATGCAGGACTATCTTGCCGAACTCGGCCGGCAGCTCGCCGAAACGCTGCGCGGGCTGCGGCCGGTGGCGGTGAATGTGCAGGCGGAAGCCATCGCGATGCCGGCCGAGCGCGCAGTGGTCATCGGCCTCATCGTCAACGAACTGATCACCAACGCCTTCAAATATGCCTTCGACGACGACCAGCCCGGGATCATCGATGTGCAGTTGCGGCGCGTGAGCGACAAGCAGATCGTGCTCACCGTGGCGGACAACGGCAAGGGCTGCCCGGCGGACGCCCCCCGGGGATTCGGCCGCCGGCTGATCGACCTGATGACGCAGCAATTGCGCGGCAGCTACGCGCTGGAAGACGTCAGGAAAGGCTGCCGTGTGCGCGTCGACATTCCGCATGCCGGCCGCTGCAACAAGACCGGCGGGCCGTAATCCCGCGCCGTCCCGTTTCGGCGCGTCGGCGAGTGGCCGCCGTAAGCTTGCAAGGCGGATAAGCGACGCGAAACCCGCCACCCTGCGCGGCCGGGACACCCCGGTCATGCCCGGCGGAAATTCTCCGTTTTCAATCTGTAGTTGCGAAGCCCGGTTCTTTCCCAGATGATGCCCAGCGGATCGGGGAGAGGGACGATGAGTGTTTCTCGGCGGCGCATCCGACAATTGTCCGGCATCGCGGAAGCGGATGACCTGACGGCCACGCGGCAAAACGACAGCACCAGACGCAAACCGGCCGCGGGCGGCCGTGCCGCATCCGCAACGCCGGCGGCCGCAACATCCACCGCACATGTCCGGCGCCCGGCGCCACCGGAGCCGTCGCACCCTGCCGCCGCCCGCATGAGGTCGCGCCGATGGATGTCATAAGCAATGCATGGGTGACCGGAATCGGCGGCGGCATCCTCAGCGGCCTCATTGTCATGATCGTGTCGAGACTTGTTTTCCTTCATCAGGATCGCCGGGATTACGCGCAGAAGATTCTCGCGGCCAACCGGGAGATCCTGCATGCCGTGCGTCCGGGGATTTCCGAGGGCAAGATCCCGGCCGACGAAGTTCTGCGCGCGCTCGCATTGTCCACCGCCAGAAAATTCGGCGTCGACCATCACGACCTCTTTGGTCCCGAGCAGGTCGCCCATGAACTGATCACCGAGGTGATGGCGTCGAGCTTCATTTCCGCCGAGCGCAAGGAGCAGTATTGCCAGGATCTCACCTCGATTTACCGGCAGAAGCACAAGCTGGAAGTGCCGAGCATCGGCTACCGGTTTGAGCGGGAGAACAGCAGCGAAGCCTATCGCTGGCGCATGATCCGCATGATGAGCCTGGCATTGGGTTTCATGACCGCGGCCACCAGCCTGATCCTGGCGCTTCGCATGCCGGACAATGACTCGCCGTCGCTGCTGGAGGGGCAAGCCGCCGTGATTCTGCTGCCCGTGTTGCTGGCCCTGCTGGCGACAATGGCGGCCGCCATCCTGATCTGGATCCGGCCGGACCGCTCCCGCCAGCCGCCGCTGAAGAAAACGCCGGTTGCGCCATTGGGCGAGTCGCAATGGGAGGGGCAAAGCCGCCTCCAGGACGGCACCGTCAAGGAGCCCGGCTAGCGAAACGTATCGCGGCACGCTGCGACGCCGGATGGCGCGACGACGCGCGCGCGGCCCGGCGCCGGCTCATGCCACGCGGCGCTGCACGCCTGCCAGGATGCGCCGCAATTCCTCCTCGCCGCCATAGGCGCGGCCATATTCCTGATCCTGCGGCTGATCCTGCTCGTATGTGTGATCTTGGTCTTGCTCATACGTGTGATCGTAGCGCGCGTGATCGCAGCCGCGATCATCATACGCCTGCCCGTATTGTGCGGACGGGACCAGGCCGGCCTCGGGCTGGTGCAGGAAAGCGGGCAGCGCATCCGCGTCCGCCCCGACCCTGCGTGCATCCGCGTCGCGCCGGAATTTCCGCCGCCGCCGCGCGCGGACGATGCTGAAGATCGCCGGGCCGAGACTGCCGCCGATCAGCAACGCGGCGATGTAGGACACCGGCAGCCCGGCCGGCACGGCGGCCACGCCGGCGTTGTCCGCGGGTGCCGCCGCTGGCTGTGCCGTGCCCGCACCCGTCTTGCCGGTTTCGGATTCAGCTTCCTGCGCGGATGGCTCCTGCATCGCCAATGCCGTGCGCGCGGCGGGATCGCCCGCCAATCCGGTCAGGACATTGTCTTTGGCATTCACGATGCCCGCCTCTTCCAGCAGGCCGGACCAGTCCACCAGGTAAGGCACGCTCTCCTGCGCGGCCGGCGCGGCCTGCGCCTCTGCCATGTCGCCGCTCTCGGCGGATACGGGCGGTGCGTCCGGCGCCGACGCCGGCTCGACGTCCGGCTCCGGCATTGGCGCGGCGCGCTCCCGCCGGTCCGCCTTGCGCGCGGCCGCGGCCTTGTCCATCGGGCCGCGCAACCAGCATTT
>JAEWCJ010000487.1 GCA_023390695.1 Pseudomonadota bacterium
GGGGCGGCGGCCATCCCGGGATGGCGCCGCCCCTGCCCCTAGAATTCCTCGACCTGATCCGCCAGCGCCAGGTTGCCGCGCACCGGCGCCGCACGGCGCTGCGGCGCCTCCCTCGGCAGGGTGGCACGCGTCGTGGCCGAGCGAGGCTGTTCGCTCTCTTCGCCGAACCGGAAGAATCCCACCCGCTCGCTCATCGCCGCCTGCTGGTCTTCCAGCGTCTTGGCCGTCGCCGCATTCTCCTCGACCAGCGCCGAGTTCTGCTGCGTCGCTTCGTCCATCTGGCTGAGCGCCTTGTTGATCTGGTCGATTCCCGACGCCTGCTCGCCGCTGGCATTGGCAATTTCGGAAACGATCGCCGCCACGCTCTTGATCGATTCCAGAATCTCCGCCAGCGATCCACCGGCCTTGTTGACCAGTTCGACGCCTTCCTGCACCTGGCCGGAGGAATTCACGATCAGGTCCTTGATGTCCTTGGCCGCCTGCGACGAGCGCTGCGCAAGGCTGCGCACCTCGGACGCCACCACCGCAAAGCCGCGCCCGGCATCGCCCGCGCGCGCCGCCTCCACCGCCGCGGTGCGCGCCAGGAGATTGGTCTGGCGGGCGATCTCGTCGCTCCCGCTGTTGATGTCGGAAATCTGCCGCGAGGATTCCTCGATCCGCGCCATGGCGCCGACCGCCTGCGACACCACCTCGCCGCCGCGATCCGCGATCTCGCGCGTGTTGCGCGTCAGCTCGTCGGCGTGACGGGCGTTCTCGGCGTTCTTCTTCACCGTCGCCGCGATCTGCTCCATCGAGGCCGAGGTTTCCTCAAGGCTTGCGGCCTGCTCTTCCGTGCGCTGCGACAGATCCGTGGTGCTGGTGGAGATTTCCGACGCCGCGTTCGACACTTCCGAGGACGACGACGCGATGTTGCGGATGGTTTCCTGCAATTGCCCGATGGCGGCGTTGAAATCGTTCTGCACCTTCCTGTAGTCGGGCGCGAATTCCTCCGTCAGGCGGTAGGTCAGATCGCCCTGCGCCAGCCGTTCGAGGCCCGCACCGAGCGAGGCCACGACCTTTGCCACCATCGCGGCCGTCTCCGCTTCGCGGCGCGCCCGCTCGTCGCGTTCCGCCTGTTCGCGCTGCGCGATTTCCCGCTCCTTCTCGGCGTCGAGATTCATCTTCTCTTCCAGCCGGACCTTGAATTCCTCGACAGCGCCGGCGATGCCGCCGATTTCGTCCTTGCGGCCGAGCCCGGGCAGGACCACCGAGAAATTGCCGGCGGCAAGCTGCTTCATCGCGTCGGTCAGCAGCGTCAGCGGCCGCGACACCTGGCTCAGGACGATCCACAGCGCCAGAATCAATCCCGCGGCACCGGCCGCAAGGCTGGCGATCATGCCGAGGCGCGCGGTGGCGAAGCTCTCGGCCGCGACCTCGTATTGTTCGCCCGCGGCGCGGATCTGCAGATCGACCAGTTTGTTCACCGCCTCCGAAATCGGGTCGACGGCAGGATACAGCCGGCTTGTCACGAACCGATCGAGACGGGCCCCGTCCTTTGCATGGAGTGTGTCGATGAGCTCCCGCATCGCGGCGTCCGCACGGGTCATGGAGTTGCTGGCGGCCTCGGCGAGGCTCTTCTCGTCCGCCTCCAATTGCCTGCCGGTATATGCAGCCCATTGCTTCTTGATCCGATCGAGGCCGGAAACGACAGCCTTTTCGCCGACGCCCCAGTCCACCGCCGCACTGCGGACCTTGTGCGCGGTATCGACGATATTCACCGCATAGAGATCGGCCACGATCTTCAGCTCGCCGAGCGGCTTGACGCGATCCGTGAAGACGGTGCTCAGGCCGTTATTGGCGACGCTCGCCGCATACCAGCCCGCGCCGCCGATCGCGAGCAAGGCGGCGAACAGCGTGAGCAATGATGCGAGCAACTTGGCCTTGATCGTTCTCATGGGAATTCCTCAGAGAAAGAAAGAGTGTGAAAAACGCTACGGCCGAAGAGAAAAACGGAGAAGCACGCGGACGCCGGTCCCGCTGACGACGGAAAGAGGTTCTCCAAATGGGAGAATGCACCTCCCCGAATTGTCCGCTGGCTCCACGCACCAGGTACCCGTCGCGGTAAGCAATAACCGCAGGCTGTTACGGTAGGGTTAACCAATGATGACCGGGCTCATCCTGCAATCGTCGGCGGGAGCGCGTGGTCCGCTTGCCCACGAATTGCCCACCGGACTGACCGCCGGGATCACGCAGCCGCACAGCGCGCATGCGTGCGCGCCAAACGGCGGCATGCGGGCGCCACTAGTATGTTTCGATTATCTGTGAAACAGGCCGGCGCGCGTCATGCGGCGCGCAGAGCCTCGTAAAACCCGAGCATCTCCGCCGTCAGCGCGGCCGGTGCCTGCGTCGGCGCGATATGGGCGGCGTCGATCACCACCAGCCGCGCATCGCGGATCTGTGCGGCGACGCGCGCTGCCTCTTCCGGCGTGCGCAGGCCGTCATGTTGTCCCGCAATCACCAGCACCGGGCATTGCAGACGGGCAAGATCGGGCACCGCGTCGAAATCGATGAAGGCGCGGTTGAGGGCGGCATAGCTCTGCGGATCGTTGGCGAGGAAGCGCGCGCGATAGGATTCGTACATCGCCCTGTCGCGGATCACGACCGGCGGATAGGAGCGGCTCAGCGTATCGTCGACGACCGCCTGCATGCCCTCTTTTTCCACCAGGGCGGCGCGGTCGCGCAGATAGACTTTCCGGTCCGGCACCACGCCCATCACCGGCGCCACCAGCGCCAGCGACGTGACGCGCTGCGGATGTGCGGCGGCGAAGCGGATGCCGATACCGGAGCCGATCGCGGTGCCCGCAAGATGACAGGAGGCGATGCCGAAATGATCGAGCAGCGCGCCGACATCGCTGACCAGGGTGTCGATGGAGAAATCCCCGCGCAGCTTTTCGGACTGGCCGGAACCGCGCGCATCGTAACGCAATACGCGGAAGCGCTTCGCCAGGTCCGGCACCGCCGGCGTCCAGGATTCCAGCGAGCCGCCGAGTTCGTGCAGCAGCACCAGCCACTCGTCGCCCTGCCCCGTCACGTCCGTGCGGAAGCGGACACCGCCGACATCAATCTGATCCATTCCCGTTCCTGTCGTTGCGGAGCGATCGTGCGTTGCGCGTTACCGGCCAGAAACCATGAAACACGGCAGGATCACAAGAGCATTTCCTGCGTTGTGATGGCCGGTCTTGGGGACTAGCATCGCCGGACCGACGACGGCACCGCAATCGCAAACCGGGGACGTGTTGCATGACAGTTCTGTCTCGCCGGCTTTTCACAGCCATGATGATCCTCACCGCGGCCGCCGGCGTGCGAGCCGCCGCGGCACAGGATGCGGCGCCCGCGGCCGTGACCCTGTTCGAGAATGTGCGCATCTTCGACGGCAGGAGCGCGACGCTCTCGCCGCCGTCGCATGTGCTGGTGCGCGGCAATATCATCGCCCGCATCTCCACCACGCCGATTCCCACCGACCGCCGCGCCGATACCCGCATCATCGATGGCGGCGGCCGCACCCTGATGCCGGGCCTGATCGATGCGCACTGGCATGCGGCGCTGATCCGGGTGACTCCGGTGGAGTCGATGGGTGACGTTACGTTCAGCTCCCTCCTGGCCGGCGCCGAGGCGACGGACACCCTGATGCGCGGTTTCACCACCGTCCGCGACGTGGGCGGGCCGGTCTTCGGCCTCAAGCGCGCGATCGACGAAGGCGTCCTCGCCGGTCCGCGCATCTATCCATCCGGTGCCGTGATCACGGTCACGAGCGGGCATGGGGATTTCCGTCAGCTCACCGACCTGCCGCGGACGATCGGCGGCATGCTTCACCGCATGGAGCAACTCGGCGGAAGCATGGTCGCGGACAGCCCCGACGAGGTGCGTCTGCGCACACGCGAGCAGCTCATGCAGGGGGCCTCCCAGATCAAGCTGACGGCGGGCGGCGGGGTGTCGTCGCCGTTCAGTCCGATCGACGTGACCACCTTCACCGCGGAGGAACTGCATGCCGCGGTGGAAGCGGCGGAGAATTGGGGCACCTACGTCACCGTGCATGCGTTTACGCCGGCCGCGATCCAGCGGGCCATCGCCGTTGGGGTGAAGGTTATCGAGCACGGCATGCTGATGGACGATGCGACCGCCAGACTGATGGCCGAGAAGGGCATCTGGCTGAGCATGCAGCCGCTCCCCGAGGGCCTGCGGCTGGGCTTCCCGGTGGGCTCCGTCCAGCGCGCCAAGGCGGATGAGGTCTGGCCCGGCATCGCCAAGACCTACGAATTGGCGAAGAAGTACAAGCTCAAGACGGCATGGGGCACCGACGTCTTGTTCTCCGCAGCGCTGGCGAAGCAGCAGGGAGCCATTCTCGCGTCGCTCACCCGCTGGTACACGCCCGGTGAAGCGCTGATCATGGCGACATCGACAAACGCCGAATTGCTGACCCTGTCCGGCAAGCGCAATCCCTATCCCGGCAAGCTCGGTGTGATCGAGCAGGACGCGCTCGCCGACCTGCTGCTGGTCGACGGCGATCCGATCGCGAATATCGATCTGGTCGCCGATCCGGCGAAGAATTTCGTCGTCATCATGAAAGACGGCAAGGTCTACAAGAACGCGCTGGCGAAATAGAAGCGGTCGCGACGAGAGTGCGATGTTTTTAGTTGAAGCAAACTGGTTCTTTAATCCGTCACCCTGAGGTGCTCGGCCGACGGCCGAGCCGCGAAGGGCGACGGCCCCAAGCCATTGCCACGAAGTGGCCGTCATCCTTCGAGGCTCGCTCACTTCGTTCGCTCGCACCTCAGGATGACGGATTGAGGCAGCAGACGTAAAATAACGTCTGCCTAATGCCCCTCAAAGGACACCAGCGTGCGCACGTTGACGTCGAGCTTGCGCAGCTTGTCGGCGCCGCCGAGCTCCGGCAGATCGACCATGAACACGGCGGCCACCACCTCGGCGCCCATCTGGCGCAGCAGCTTCACCGCGCCTTCGGCGGTGCCGCCGGTGGCGATCAGATCGTCGACCAGGATGACACGCTCGCCCGGTGACACCGCGTCCTCGTGCATCTCCATCTCGTCGATGCCGTATTCGAGCGAATAGGCCACGCGCACGCTCTTGTGCGGCAGCTTGCCCTTCTTGCGGATCGGCACGAAGC
>JAEWCJ010000019.1 GCA_023390695.1 Pseudomonadota bacterium
GCCATGAAGCGGCCGGCCTGCGATACCAGCAGCAGCAACGGCCCATCCAGATCGCCGTCCTCGCCGAACCGTTCCATCGGAATCTCGCGACGAATCGCCTGACCCCGTTCGCTCGCCAGAAAATCCCGGTTGATGTCGGTGGTGAACCAGCCCGGCGCAATGCCGTTCACGCGAATGCCCTTGTTGGCCCATTCGAGCCCAAGCACCTTGGTGACCTGCACCACGCCCGCCTTGGCCACGGCATAGGCGGCCACGCCCTTCGACGCATTGAAGCCGAGGACCGAGGCAATGTTCACGATGGCGCCTTTTTTGCCGGCCGCCATCATGCGGCGGGCCGCTTCCTGCGACCAGAAAAACACCGCATCCAGATCGACGGCGAGAATGTTCTTCCAGGTGTCTTCGCTGAGATCGATGGCGCGGTCGGTATGCGCGATGCCGGCATTGTTCAGAAGAATCGTGACGGTGCCGAACGCCTTCTCCGCCGCGTCGAAAGCATGAAGCATCCCGGCGCGATCAAGCACGTCGGCCTCGACCGCGATGGCCTCGCCGCCCGCCTCGGCGATCTTCTGCTTCACACCGGCCAGACGATCCGCGCGCCGCGCCACCAGCACCACCTTGGCGCCGTTCGCCGCCAGCACCTGCGCGGAGCGCAGGCCCAGTCCGCTGGACGCGCCGGTGACCAAAGCCACCTCGCCGGTGAGATTGAACAATGTGTCGGCCTTCATGAACTCTCCCTGGCAGCGACCTTGGCAGCGCGCCTTCACCACTGCGTCATAAAGCGCAGGCCAAGGGACATTCGCAAGCCCGGAGATATCAGGCCGGAAACATCCGCTCGTTGACCATGTAGCCGGTCAACAGCGCCAACCCGAACAGCAGGACGAACAGGGCGGCGAGCACTTCCAGCCCGCGCATCGCCAGCATGCCGGTACCCGGCTGCGACGATGCGAGCCGGCGCGCGAACCCCTGCGCGCCGGCGACAATCACCGCGATGGCCGCGACCGTGATCGCGGTGCCCAGTCCCATGAGGAAGGTCGCGGCAACACCCGCCCAGAAGATTCCCTGCGCCAGCGCGAAGACCAGCACCAGGATTGCGCCCGAGCAGGGCCGCAGGCCAACGGCAACGATCGCGGTCAGCCCGCGCTTCCAGCCGCCCGGCCCCGCCAGATCCTTGGGTTCGGGGCCATGCGAATGGCCGCAATGCTCGTCATGGTGATGGTGGGCGTGTCCGTGATGCGCGTGATCGTGGTGGTGATGGTCATGCGCGTGCGAATGGGCATGAGCATGCGCCAGATGATGATCGTGCTCCGCCTGGATCCCGCGAAAGGCGGCGATGGCGGCGCGGCCCTTCACCCACAGCAGCCGCGCGCCGAGCAGAGTGATCAGCGCATAGCTGACGATCTCGATATAGCTCACGGTATCGCTCATGGTCCGGGCCGTGGCGCCGAGCAGCACCGCAGCAATGCCGACCAGCGCCACCGCCACCAGCGCCTGCAGGAATGCCGAGGCGAACGACAAGGCGACGCCGCGCCGCCAGGTTTCCTCGTTGGCGACGACATAGGAGGAAATCACCGCCTTGCCGTGACCGGGACCGGCGGCGTGGAAAATGCCGTAGAGGAACGACAGGCCGAGCAGCCCCCAGACGGCGGTGCCGTCGGCCTTCGCGGCGCGGATCGCGCCCGACAGCGCGCGATAGAATTCCGCCTGCTTGGCGAGCAGCCAGCCGACGATGCCGTCCGCTGCCGGCGCCGGCGCTTGTGGCCGCGGCACCCCGAACGGCGCGGATTGCGCCCATGCCGCGTCATAGGCAACACAACCGGCCACCGCCACCGCGGCGACGAGCGTGATGGCGCCGAGAACCGACGGCCGCCGCAAGACATGCATCATTGGCATTTCACTGAAATCTTGTTGGCGAATTGCGAACCGAACGCACTATTCGCATCAAGCTGATTGAAGAAGGATTCACTGAGACTTCTTTGCGGGCCGGCGCTTTGCGGCTTGGCGACCGAGAGCTTGCAGGTTTCCGGCGCGGCGACGAGCCTAATCGGCTCCTTCTCGGCGAGTTCGAAGGCAACGAAGTAAACCGGATCATAGACGTCGAAATTGAGATCCTTGACCTTGGCCGGCGCCTTCACCGGCAGGGTGAAATTCAGCGTCAGTTCCTGATTGGTATAGTCGAGCCAGTAATCGACCGGATCATTGAATTCGATTTTCTGGCCATTGAGCTTGCCCTCGGTGAAGAAGGCGAAATCCTTCATCGAGGTGATATTCACTTCCGCCAGCGGCGCCAGTTCCTCGCGGGTGAAGACACCTTTCTGCTTCTGCTCGAGCCCCTGCGTCGCATAGGTCGAGAACATGTCGTCGAAGGTCCATGCATGGCGGATGCCGGTTATCTTGCCTTCGGCGTCGTAGAGCACCTCGCTGCGGACGGTGACGAAGACATGCGGATGCGCCTGCGCGGCGCTCGCACCCCATAACAGGGCAAGTAAGGCTGCGCCGAGAAAGGCTTTGAGAGAACGCATCATGCGAGGACCGGGTGATGTTGAGCCGCTGCGGACGATATCACGGAGTAGGGCGGAATAGAGGCGGCCTTGGGTCGTCCCGGTCAAGCGAGCGTTCAGCGAGCGCGAGCCGGGACCCATAACCACGACATTTGAGATATCGCAAAACCGGCGGCTATGGGTCCCCGCTTTCGCGGGGACGACCGAAAGAGGGTTACACCCCGGCCACGCCGGCATCGGCGCGCGGATCGTGCCCGCCTTCCAGCGCGCCGTTCGGATGCAGCACCACCGCCCCGGCATGGCCCATGGTGTCGGAATAGGCCTCGCCGAGGATCTCGACATCGTGGCCGGCCGACAGCAGCCGGTCGACCAGATTGCCGTCGAAGCGCGATTCCAGCCGCAGATTGGTATGCGCCGAGCCCCAGGTGCGCCCCAGAAGCCAGCGCGGCGCGTCGATCGCCTGGTCGAGCGGCTGCCGGAACAGCACATGGCGGGCGAACAGCATGCCTTGCGTCTGCGGCTGGCCGTCGCCGCCCATGGTGCCGTAGGCCATGACACGGCCGTCCTTGAGCACCGCAAGTGCCGGATTCAACGTATGAAATGGCAAACGGCCGGGTTCGAGCGGGTTCACGGCATTCCTGTCCAATGAGAAGCTGGCCCCGCGATTCTGCATGAGAACGCCGGTGCGCGGCAGCACGCAGCCGGAGCCGAATTCCCAGTAGATCGACTGGATGTAGGAGACGACGAGGCCCGAGGCATCGGCGGCGCCCATCCAGACGGTGTCGCCCTTGCCGGCCGGAACAGGCCAGGAAGCGGCCTTCGTCCGGTCTATTCGCTGGACTTCCGCGTCGAGGAAGGCCGCTTCCAGGTATTTGTCGGGAGATTCCTTCAGCCGATTCGGATCGGTGACCGCGCGGTCGCGAATCCGGAAGGCGCGCTTGGTCGCCTCGACCAGGCCGTGCACGAAATCGAAGCTTTCCGCCTCGGCGACGCGCAGGCGCGCGAACAGCGACAGGATGATCAGCGACGCCAAGCCCTGCGTCGGCGGCGGCGCGTTGTAGAGCGTGCCGATATCGAGCTGCGCCGACAGCGGCTCGGTCACATAGGCGCGGTAGCGTTCGAGATCGGCGCGCGTCACCGGCGAGCCGATGCGTTCCAGATCGGCGGCGATCTCGCGCCCGACATCGCCGCAATAGAAATCGTCGAGGCCGGCATGGGTCAGATGCTCGAGCGTCGCGGCAAAGGGGGTCTGTGTCAGCGGGACGCCCTGCTGCGGCGGCTTGCCGTCGGCCAGAAACGTCGCGGCGAAGCCCGGCACGTCCTTGAGTTCGGGAAGCTTGTCGGCGGTCAGCGCCGCCTGGCTACGCGTCACGGGGTAGCCGCCGCGCGCATGGCCGATGGCGTTGCCGAGCAGCACGTCGAGCGGCATTTTTCCACCCTGCGCCTTCGCCGCCTCTAGCGCGAGCATCCAGCCGCCGATCGCGCCCGGCACCGTGAGCGCGGCGAGCGGACCGCGCGGCGGGATCGCGTCGTATCCGCGCTCGCGATAGAAGGTCGGCGTCGCCTGCGCGCCCGCATATCC
>JAEWCJ010000028.1 GCA_023390695.1 Pseudomonadota bacterium
GCCCCACTCCGAAACCATAGGTCAGCGTGATCATGCGCGGCACGTTGATGCCGAAGGCGCGAACCAGCGTCGGATTTTCCGTCGCGGCGCGCAGATTGGCGCCGAGCCGCGTGCGCTCGATCATGAACCAGGTCAGCAGGCAGATCGCGAGCGAGAACACCACGACCCAGGCCCGATAGACCGGCAGGAACATGAATCCGAGATTGATGCCGCCGCGCAAGGAATCCGGCACCGCATAAGGCAACCCGGAGGCGCCAAAGTAATTGCGGAACGTCCCCTCGATGATCAGCGCAAGACCAAAGGTCAGCAGCAGGCCGTAAAGGTGGTCGAGTTTGTAAAGCCATCGCAGGAAGAGCCGCTCGACAATGATGCCGGTCATTCCGACAATGATCGGCGCGACGACCAGCGCCGCCCAGTAATTCAGCCCCAGATATTGCAACAGAAAGAACGCACAGAACGCGCCCATCATGTACTGGGCGCCGTGCGAAAAGTTGATGATATTGAGCATGCCGAAGATCACGGCAAGACCCAGGCTCAGCAGGGCATAGAACGAGCCGTTGATCAGTCCGATCAACAACTGTCCGAACAGGGCCTGCGAAGGAATACCGAAGATTTCGAACATGGAATGGCCGCTCTCGCCATCGACCGGGGCCGCCGCACGATGCGGCGGACCCGGCAATGACGTTCCTGCTTATCCCTTCACCAGCGAACAGCCGCCATCCTTGAGCGGACGGAAGGCTTCGTCCGCAGGGATTGTGGCGCGAAGCTTGTAGATATCGCCCGGCTGCTTGGATTCAGCTTCCGATTTCACCTCGAACAGATAGGCGTTGTGAATCTTGCGACCGTCGGCACGCACGCTGCCCTTGCCGAAGAGCGGATCGTCGGTCGGAATTTCCTTCATCTTGGCGACCACGGCCTTGCCGTCAGCAGCGCTCTTGAGCGCGGCAACCCCTTTCAGATAATGCGACACGCCGGCATAGACGCCGGCCTGCACCATGGTCGGAATCTTGCCGGCCGCATTGCGCTCCTTCTGCCAGCGCTTGGTCCATTCGCGGCTGCCGTCATTCAGATCCCAATACCAGGTTTCGGTGAGGACCAGCCCCTGAGCCGTCTTCAGGCCGAGCGAGTTCACGTCGCTGGCAAAGACCAGCAGACCGGCGAGGCTCTGCCCACCCTTGGTGATGCCGAATTCAGCGGCCTGCTTGACCGAGTTGATGGTGTCGCCGCCGGCATTGGCGAGGCCGATCACCTTGGCCTTGGAGCTTTGCGCCTGCAGCAGGAAGGACGAGAAATCCTGCGTGTTCAGCGGATGACGAACCTTACCGACCACCTTGCCGCCGTTGGCTTCGACGACGGCGGAAGTGTCGCGCTCAAGCGCATGACCGAAGGCATAGTCGGCGGTCAGGAAGAACCAGCTATCGCCGCCGGTCTTGACGATCGCCTTGCCGGTGCCGTTCGCCAGCATCCAGGTGTCATAGGTCCAGTGCACGGTGTTCGGCGAGCACTTGGAGCCTGTCAGATCCGACGACGCGGCGCCCGAATTGACGAACACCTTGTTCTTGTTGCGCACGATTTCATGCACTGCGAGCGCCACACCGGAATTCGGCGTATCGACGATCATGTCCACCTTCTCGACGTCGATCCACTGATTGGCGAGGTTGGAACCGATGTCCGGCTTGTTCTGGTGATCGCCGCTGATGATCTCGACCTTGAAATCCTTGTGGTTGGCGAGAAATTCGTTCACCGCCATGCGCGCGGCCGCCACCGAACCCGGACCGGAGAGATCGGCATAAAGGCTCGACATGTCGGTGAGCACGCCGATCTTGATGGTGGTCTGCGCGGCGGCGGCTCCCGTGCCAAGGACGACCGCGAGCGCGGACGTGATCATAAGGCGTTTCATTCCCATTCCTCCCTGTTACGCCGGCGCAGTCACGCCGCGTTAGACTCCAAGATAGTCGTGCAACTTCTCGAGATTGGCTTCGACTTCGGAATTCAGGAGCTTGTCGATTATCCTGCCATGCTCCATGACATAATAGCGATCCGCGACCGTCTGCGCGAAGCGGAAATTCTGTTCGACGAGAAGGATCGTAAACCCCTGCTCTTTCAGCGTGCGGATCGTCTTGCCGATCTGCTGGATGATCACCGGCGCAAGCCCCTCGGTCGGCTCATCGAGCAGCAGCAGGCGGGCGCCGGTGCGCAAGATGCGGGCGATGGCCAGCATCTGCTGTTCGCCGCCGGAGAGCTTCGTGCCCTGGCTCGAGCCGAGCCGTTCCTGCAAATTGGGGAACAACTCGAAGATACGTTCGAGCGACAGCCCGCCCGGCTTCACCTGCGGCGGCAGCAGCAGGTTTTCCTCGACATTCAGGCTGGCGAAGATGCCGCGTTCCTCCGGACAGAATGCGATGCCGGCGCGCGCGATCGCATTCGACGGTTTCCTGATCAGTTCATCACCTTCGAACCGCACCGAACCGGTACGCCGGGCGACGATGCCCATGATCGATTTCAGCGTCGTGGTCTTGCCGGCGCCATTGCGCCCGAGCAGAGTGACAACCTCGCCGGGAAACACATCGAAATTCACGCCATGCAGGATGTGCGACTCGCCGTACCAGGCCTGCAGATTCTCGACTGACAGAAGCGGCCTGCGGGGATCAAGCATGGCCGGTCCCCATATAGGCTTCGCGCACTTCCGGATTGCTGGAGACGGTTGCGTAATCGCCCTCGGCGAGGATGCGCCCGCGGGTGAGCACCGTGATGCGGTCGGACAGATTGGCGACCACGCTGAGATTGTGCTCGACCATCAAAATGGTGCGATCGGCCGAAACGCGTTTGATCAGCGCGGCGATGCGATCGATATCCTCATGCCCCATGCCCGCCATCGGCTCGTCGAGCAGCAGCATTTCCGGATCGAGCGCCAGCGTGGTGGCGATTTCGAGCGCGCGCTTGCGGCCATAGGGCAACTCGACCGCGGTCGCATAGGTGAAATCGGAGAGCCCGACATCGTCGATCAGCGCAATGGCGCGGTCGTTGAACTCATCCAGAACCGCGCTCGAACGCCAGAAATCGAAGGAGCCGCCGCGCTTGCGCTGCAGGGCGACGCGGACATTTTCCAGCACCGTCAGATGCGGAAACACCGCCGAGATCTGGAACGAGCGCACCATGCCGAGCCGCGCCACATCGGCCGGCGGCATCGAGGTAATGTCCTGGCCCTTATAGGAGATGCGGCCGCGGGTGGGATTGAGAAACTTCGGGAGAAGATTGAAGCAGGTGGTCTTGCCGGCGCCAGTGGGGCCGATCAATGCATGGATCGTTCCGCGCCCGACACGCAGATTGACGCCATTGACTGCGACAAAGCCCGCGAATTCCTTGGTGAGTTCCTCGGTTTCGAGGATTATGTCCTCACGCATCGATACCGCTTCCCCACTAGCGGCACATTCTCCGCACGTTTCGGGGACATCGTCCAGAACAAAATCTACGCAATTCCGCTGCTAAAAAAATTTCTCAACACGGGATTGAAGAAAAAACGACTTTTATGACAGCCCGCACGTCGAATTCGGACTTTCTGCTGACGAACGCGCGCACCGGCCAGGTATCTCTTCCAGGTTGGCAAACCCGATTCCCAAACGGAATGCTGGAGCGTTTTCGCGTGTACGGCTGAGCTGCTTTTTTTTTGCAGTGCCGAAGCCAGCCCCGGGTCGTCGTTCCCGATCGGCTACGCGTCGCAGCGGAAGCGGCGCGGCTCAAATCACTCCGAATTTTTCCAGATCGCGAAGTGCAGCATGCGTTGGCGCAACACTTCAC
>JAEWCJ010000043.1 GCA_023390695.1 Pseudomonadota bacterium
CCACCCTTTCAGGTCGCGCGCCGGGCTATCTGGCGGAACAATCATCACCAGCGGCACATCGACCAGAAGCGTGACGGCCGCGAAATCCTTGATTGGGTCAAACGTGAGGTTCTTGTTGATCACGTTCGCGATCGTATGACCGTTGGATGCGATCAGGATCGTGTAACCATCCGGAGCGGCTTGCGCGACGCTGGCAGTTCCCGCAATTCCGGGACGGTTTTCGACGAGGACGGATTGCTTCCAAATCGGCGCCAGCTTGTCGGCCAACAGCCGCCCGATAGCGTCGGAAATGCTGCCGGCGGCTTGCGCAACCACGATGCGAACGGTCTGCGACGGGTACGCGGCCTCGGCGCGAACCTCGCCTCCCGATGAGACGGCGAGACCACAAAACGCGACAGCCGCGATCAAAATTCTGAGTGGGGCCAACATGGCAATTCCTCCTGATTGGCCGCCCTATTTGTCGGGGGGACCTCAGGCATGCCTTGGTTCCACCACGGCAGCCGGGTGACCTTGGCGCTAGATCACTACAAAATTCCCCGAATCTCATAGCGATATTTTGGTTGTTTCAGATTAAAGTACAAATTGTAAATGGAATGACGAGGGGCAGCCATGGTTTTCACCCTTCTCGATCAGATGCGCGCCATCGGGGTTTTCGTCCAGACGGCGGAAGCCGGGAATTTCACGCGCGCCGCGAGGTCGATGGGCGTAACGCCACAAGCCATCAGCGCCCAGATCCGGCAGCTTGAGGACTGGATGGGCGTGCGGCTCTTCCACCGCAATACGCGCAAGATGAAGCTCTCGGAGGAAGGCATCCAGTTCTACGACAAGTGCCGGGACGGCATGGAGCACTTCAAGGATGCCCTCAGTGTGGTGAGCGACGCGAAAGAGCGCGTCGTCGGCACCGTCCGCATCGCGGTTCCGGAACTGCTCAGCAGAAACATATTCGTTCCGGTGCTCTCGACCTTCCTCGAACAGAACCCGCATGTCTCCATCGAGGTGATCGCCATCAATGAATACCCCGATGTTATCGAGGAAGGCTTCGACATCATCTTCATGTCGCGGCATCAACCACGCGGGTCGTTCGTCGCCCGCAAGGTCGCAAACCTCAACCTCTCGCCCTATGCGACGCCGCAATATCTCGCCAAACATGGAATTCCGACATCATCCGAAGACCTGAAGCGTCACCGCTGCATTCTTCTGCGTCATCCGCACAACAACAAGGTTGTTCCCTGGGTCTTCAAGGAGGGCGGCAAGAACGTATCGGTGAACCCGCCAGCGGCTCTCATCACCAACGACGTGGAGTCACAGCGGCAAGCGGTTCTGGAAGGAATGGGAATAGGCCAGGTCGTCGGGTATTTCGCGGCGCCATATGCCCGCCAGGGTCTGCTGGTCCCGATTCTGAAATCCTACGTCGGAGACCGCTTTCCGCTCTTCCTCTGCACGCCCCGACGAACAAAGCTGCCGCAGAAAACAAGAGTGCTCGTGGATCTGTTATTGCGGCATCTGAAGCAGAATGCAGACCTGCAATATTCCTGATGTCCGCCATGAGAGAATGGGGGCCACCAGCGGTCAAGCTGGCGGCCCCGGCATATCAACACGCACCTATCAGACCGAGGCTTTGAGCTGGTCGGCCATCCAATCGGCGGCCCTTAATTTCCAGAAAAACTGCCGATTGTTGGCAACGTGATTGCCGTCATC
This sequence comes from Pseudomonadota bacterium, assembly GCA_023390695.1. The sequence goes on from JAEWCJ010000043.1 coordinate 1,699, forward strand.
GATCAGCAGCAATTCCCGAGGGCCCTTGACCTCGTTCGCAATCCGCTCCGCGTCCCGCCATGGCACGACACGGTCAAGCTTTCCGTTCATCACGAAGATCGGACACGTGATGCGATGAGCTGCGTCTTTCAGGGTTAGCAGCTTTGCTTTTTCACGCGCCTCCGCGAAGCTCTTGGCTCCGCTTCGGACCATGAAAGCCTCTTTCGTCAATTCGGGGAGGCCGTCCCAGTTATCCGCCCAGTCATAGGGAGGACCAAGCGAGACGCAGGCGGTTATGCGCTTTTCAAAGGCTGTAGCCCGGGTGGCGTAGTATCCGCCGAGACTGACGCCCCACATACCGAGGCGGGCAACGTCGATATCCTGGCGCTTCTCGAGCGCATCGATGACCGCCGCCACGACGGCTTCATAATCGCCGCGGATCGTGTGGTTGTATTCGCCTTCGCCCTGGCCGGGCCCGTCGAACACAAAGGTCGCAATTCCGCGATCGAGATAAGGGCGCTCGTAGGTTTCGGTTTCCTCCTTGCAGGAATCCAGGCCGCAAGCCATCACCATAATCGGCGGCTTCGATACGCCTGCCGGCTTTCTCAGAATGCCGTAAAGGACATCGCCCTCGTAGGGGACAGCCACCCGCTCTCCGGCCGGCTGCAAATACGGCAGCGCCGCCGTGCGGCATTCAACCGCTTTTGCATGAGCCGTTCGTGCTTCTTCGGCATTCACGAAGAACAGGAATTTTGCGAAATGGTAGTAGACGCCTGCGCGCTGAAGATGCTCACCAGCGCTCAGATATTTCTTTCTGTCGAGAGCTTCACGCCCCAGTTTTTCGTATACGGCCGCTTTCTCAGACCACACACGGCACCATTGATCCCATTTTTTTACGGTACGCGACACTTCCTGAAAATCAGTAAGGGCCACGCCATTGGAAACAAACCGTGGTCCCCAATGTGCGAACGCTTCCTCCAATTGGTGATCTGACATCCCCAATCCTTGTGTTGGTGTGAACTCAAACGCGCGGTGCGCTACATCGAAAGCAGCCGCAATGCAATGGGCACTCGCCAGCCTGGTCGGCATCGAACGCAATGAGAGACCAGGAAAGATGCGCCGCGAGCCGCTTCCTTCCCGCTTGCGTTGACACGGCTAAACACTTGTTAAGTCCGCCGAAATAATCCGCAGCGGCGGGGGCTGCCATTGTGACGCCCTTCGGCGCCGACCGGATGGCTTCGACGATCATCCGGATGAGACATCGCTCTGCCCGCATGTTCGTCCGACACGAGCGATTCTCTGCGGGCGGCGTGCATAGCGGGATGACTGTCGAGATCGTCGGCGGAACCTTCTCCGCTGCAATCCTTTAATCCACAATGCAATCAGCAGTGGAGAGCCGGCATGGCCCGCAAGTATTCGCGCAGTGCATCCAAAGACGTCGAAGGTGCGATGAAGAAGCGGAAGAAAGGCACGTTGAGAAGCGGCAGAAGCAAGAAGAAAGTAAAGAGCCGCAAACAGGCCATTGCCATCGGGTTGTCGGAAGCGCGGCGCAAAGGAAAGAAGGTGCCCAAGCGCAAGACGGCCCGCAAACGCAAGTAGCGCTCTGCCGACACGTCCTGCACGTTGATGCTGATGATAGGCTATCTGCGCCCGCCGTTCCGGCGGCGTATGCGGCCGCCCCTGGCACCGTGCACGCTCACGGAGCGGCAGATGCCGCAATTCTGAAATAGCCGCAGCGCCAACATCCTCGCGACCGAATCACTGCAGGCTGCCGGAGCGGGTCGCATCGACAAACCGCTCCGTCGGTTCATCGAGATGGCGTCCGGACCGGCCGCGGGGCGCGTGCACATAAAGTCCGGCCGCCCTGGCATTGGGCGCAGCGGCACCATTCTGCACCGGCAGCGGCATTTCGTAGCGAACCGGCTGCATGTGATCGGCCAGCATCTTGTCGAGGCTGAAGGTCGCGTTGTACTGCATCATGCCGCGGACGAAGTTGGATTGCCCGCGCATCAGCAGCCCGAGCGCGGCCCGCGCCACTTGCGGCGCCGTACGCCAGTTCAGATGCTTGCGATACAGCACGTGCTGCGTTCGCAGGAGCTCGCGGTAGAACCGCTCCAGCGGCAACCGGGTCGGCAGCACGGCATGCTGAATATCGAAAAGCCGGTAGTCGCGGGTCGCCAGACTCCGCGGTTCGGTCAGCCAGCTCTCCGTGCCCGGATAGGGCGTATTGATGCTGATATTCACGATCTCCGGCACATCGAGGCACCACTCGCGGATGGTCGCGAACCGGTCTTCGTCCCAGTCCGGGTCGGCAATCAGGTTGATGGCCACCTTCACACCAAGCGATCGCGCAAACTCCAGCGCCTCGAAATTCTTTCCCAGTGGAACGCGCTTGCGGAACTTGCGCAGCCCCTCCTCGTCGATCGCCTCGATGCCGAGAAACATGTATTCGAGGCCAATCGACTTCCAGAACTGGAAGGCCTCCTTGCTGCGCAGCAACACGTCGCCGCGCGTCTCGAGATAATAATTCTTGCGAATGCCCTTTCGGGCGATCGCCTCACCGACGGCGAATCCGTGCCGGTCCTGCACGAAGGCGACATCGTCGACGATGAAAACGCCCGGCTCCTCGATCGACAGCAGATCCTCGACCACGCGCTCCGGATTCACCAGCCGATAGCTGCGGCCGTAAAATGTCCACGCGCTGCAGAACGAGCAGTCCCATGGACAGCCGCGTGAAAATTCGATCGAGGCCGCCGGGTCGAGAATGCCGATGAAATACCGGTGGCGATGGCGCAGCATGTCGCGGGCGGGGCGACAATCGTCGAGGTTATGCACGAAATGCGGCGGCGGGCCTTCGCCCTCCGGCGTAACCACACCCGGCACCGCGGCGACGGCATTCCGATCGTCCTGCACGGCTTCGATGAGCTGGACGATGCCTGCTTCGCCCTCGCCCTTGAGCACGCAATCGATGTCGCCCTCGCCATGTTCAAGAATGGCGGACGCGGTGAACGAGGCGCTGTGGCCGCCAACGCAGACGAAGCACGCCGGGAGAACGGCTTTCGTCTCTTTCACGAGATCGACGATTTCGGGAATATTGGCGAGATAGTTGCAGGAGAATGCAATGAAATCGGGCCGCCACTCGGCGAGCATGCGGCGATAGTCGGCATGGCTCTCGACCTGAAGATCGATGATTTTCACGGCATGACCGGCCGCTCGCGCCACCCCGGCGACCAGTTCGAGCCCCAGCGGCTCGAGCCGAAGAAAGACCCGCGTATACAGCAATGGACCGGGGTGGACGAACAGGAGCTTCATGCAACCCTTCCACCAAGTAATGGGCTCGGTTCACGTTGCGTGCCGCGCGGCCTGATTGCGGCCACGGCCCTGCCGCGTCGCACTTCACAAGTTGAAAGTGTCGAGCCTTGCCTTCTGCTCGTCGCTCAGGCTCCGGTAAAAATCGTCCGCCGCAACGATCGTATTGGTGCCGGCAAACAGCAGGGTGTCGAGCCAGTCCAGCATCGCGTCAAGACGCGCCAGCGGCGTTGCCCGCGGCGCCTGCGGACACGCACCCATCATGAGCCGGTCCATCTGCGATGTGGTCTCGCTCAGCACGCCGAAACTCGCTTGCTGATCTGTGTTCAGCCGGACGGCGCGCGCGATTTGCTCGGCCGGCCATTGCGGCGCCATTTGCAGCTGCATGTAGCATTGCTTCGACACATCGGAAGCTGATTCGCCTGTTGTCTCCCGCGGGACCGGCTGTTCGGCCGTCGGTTCTGCCTTCTGCTCGTCCGTCAATGCGTCACGCAGTGTCTGCAGCGGTGCACGCAGACCGGACGCCGCCACGCGGATAGCCCAAAGCCGGTCCTGCAGGATGCGCAGCCGTTCCGGAAAACTCGCCGGCATGCTGTAGGGACAGTTCGCGGACATCTCTTCTTCTGTCTGCCGCAATGCCGAACGCAATTCCGCCAGAACACGCTCGCCATCACGCAATGCGAGCGTATCAGCAAGCCGGTTCACGATCGTTTCGGCGCGGGTTACGCCGCTGTCCCGGCAAGCGAGCGCCAGACCGGCCGCGGCGGGCATAGCCCCGACCGCCTGCTCGTCATTTGCCGCAGCAACGGAGCGGCCCCGCCTCTCCGGCCCGCTTGATGGCCGCGCCAACATGCTGACCATCAGCGCGCCATAACCAGGCGCCCGCATCCTGGCGTCCTCGGGCGCCAGCACGTAACTGAAAATATCCTGCGGAGCATCCGGCCAGAATGGCTCAAGCGGCGGAAGCTGACCGCGTGCTGTCGGAGCCGTCGAATGGGGCACCAACTGAGAAGGCGCGGCCTGCGCCGCGGTGCCACGCGAGACAGCCCGGGAACGGGCCGCCCGCGCACGCGACCGATAAGGCGATCGATAGACGGGCGGACGCAAAATCTTACGGGCGCCGCGCCTGAGCAGGGAATCCACCGTCCCGGTGACGGGTCCCAATATCCGATCCAGCCTCTGCGCCGGAGCATCGGTGGATGCTGAAGCCAGAAGCACCAAAGCGGACACGGCGGACATGGCCAGGCGCATGAATCCCTGCCTTGATCCCACGAGGAACGCTTATCATCCTAACAGCGTTCCGGCCTGTGTGCCTTGCAGTACGAAATGCTTGAGCGGATAGGAGATTTCGAACCCGGCCGGTACCTTATTAGGGCCGATTTTTCCCGTTTAGTTTTCCCGGCTGCCCGACATGCTTTGAACCGGCAAAGCGAGCCTCATCCGAGGCCATGGACCCAAAGCCAATGCTCAAATCGATAATCGTAGCGATTGTAGGGTTCTGCACCAAACTGGCTTGGCCGGTCGTCATTCTGGCCGGGCTGCTCACCGCCGCTTCGACCATCTATGCGGTGCGCCATTTTGGCATCAACACCGATATCAACCAGTTGATCTCGACCGCGCCGGCATGGCGGCAACGGGAGCTCGCCTTCGACCAGGCATTTCCGCATCGCGCGCAAACAATTCTTGCTGTCGTGCAGGCCCCGACGCCGGAACTGACCCAGCAAGCCACCAAAGCGCTGATGCAACGGCTTGCCGGCCACAAGGAGCAGTTCCGCTCCGTACGTCCGCTCGATGGCGGCCCGTTCTTCGAGCAGAATGCACTTCTTTTCGCCTCATCCGAAGACGTCGCCCAGACCATGGGTCAGTTGGCGGGCGCACGGCCGCTGATCGACACATTGGCCGACGATCCAAGCCTGCGCGGCGTCATGAAGGTCGTTTCGTTTGGCGCCGGCGGCGTGCGCGCGGGCCGCCTGAAGCTCGACGACCTGACCCGGCCGATGACGATGCTCTCCGACACGCTCGAGAACGTGCTGACCGGGCGGTTTGCAAGTTTCTCCTGGCACACCTTGCTGAGCGGAAAATCCGAGACCAGGGACCTGCGCCGCTTCATCGAGATCGATCCCATTCTCGATTTTGGTGCGCTGGAACCGGGCGGCAAGGCGACCGCCACCATCCGGCAAGCCGTCGCCGATCTCGACCTTGCGTCCGATCTCGGTGCGCGCGTGCGCCTGACCGGACCGGTCCCGATCGCCGACGAGGAATTCGCAACGCTCAAGGAAGGCGCGCTGCTGAACAGCGTTCTGACCATTCTCGCCGTCCTGTTCATTCTATGGCTGGCGCTGCGCTCGGCGCGCATCATTGCGGCGGTGTTTCTCAGTCTGGCGGTCGGACTCGCCATCACGGCGGCACTGGGACTGATGGCGGTCGGCTCCTTCAACATGATTTCGGTGGCGTTCTTTGTCCTGTTTGTCGGCATCGGCGTCGATTTCGGCATCCAGTTC
>JAEWCJ010000045.1 GCA_023390695.1 Pseudomonadota bacterium
CTGCAAGCTTGTTGAGCGAGAAATGGCGCGCAGTGCGCGAGCGCATGAGCGAGGAACGCCGCCTCGTCGCTCTGTGCCGCGCCGATCCCGCGATCTGTCCTTCGGACGCGGCAACATTTTTCATGGCCATCGTCGATGCCGCGCGCCCGCGCGACGGTCGGGCGCAGATCGGCGAAATCAACCGCAGCATCAACCTGGCCGTGCGGCCCGTTCCCGATGATGCGAGGCACGGCGCGGATGTCTGGACCTCGCCGCTGGCGACGCTGGCCTCCGGGCAGGGCGATTGCGAGGATTATGCGATCGCCAAGCTGGCGGCGCTCTGGTCGGTCGGCATTGCCGAAAGCGATACGCGGCTTGTGATCGTCCACGATGCGCGCACGCAGGAAGATCATGCGCTGGCCATGGTGCGGCTCGATGGCCGGTGGCTGGCGCTGGACAACCGGCGCTTCACTTTGATTGCGGCCGAGCATCTGAGCTATCGGCCGCTCTTTGCGATCGGCGGCGACAGGGTTCAGGTCTTCGGCGACAGCGTCTCATGGGCCGCGCTCGACGATCTCGACGGCACCGGGTTGTCGGCGCGCCGCGAGACGGCTGCTCCCGGCGCCGGCAGATCGGCTGCAATGTAGGTTCGCCGGAGCGCGGGCTCAGGTCGTGCCGCGCGCGGCTTCCGCGCTCAGCTTGACCTTGTGCTCCGCCAGCTCGTGCTCCAGTCGCGCGATATTCTGCATCATGCGTTCGCTGGTGAGCCGCAGGAAATAGAAGCCGAATTCGGGATTCTGGAAATAGAGCTCCCGCAGGGTGTCGTAGTCGAGGCGCAGCACCTCGCCGTCCTCGAGACACTCGACGGTGCCGGTGCGCTTGTTGTCGGGGGCAAGAAAGCCGAGTTCGCCCATCAACTGGCCGGGCGGCAATTCCACGCCGAGTTCGGTCACCAGATAGCGGCCGCTGATGATGTAGAACATCTCGTGCGCGACATCGCCTTTCCTGAACAGGACCGTTCCCTTCTTGTAGTTGCTCTTGCGCATGAAGGGCTTGAGCCATTCCATCGACAGGTCGCCCTGGGAGGCGGCACGCGCCCGCTTGATCAGATTCTGCATCTGGATCAGGCGCACGAAGTTGATCGGCAGCAGCACGGCGTAGAGAACGATGGTGGGCAACTGCTTGGCGAGCACGCCATAGGCCATGAAAAAGCAGTTGCTGACGATGGCGACGATCCGCAGCGGCACCATGGTCTTCAGATAAAGCGAGGCGACGTAACACAGCCCGCCGATCAGGCCGAGAAAATTGGCGAGGTCCGCCCGCGACCATGCGAACTCGATCAGGTCATGAAGAAGTGCGTTGAGGTCGAAACCGAACAGCGTCATCTCGGGCCCCTGGGCGGCGAATCAGAAAGGCGGGAAGTCCCTCGGCACCTGTCTACTTTCATGTCTGCGTGACGACCGCAAGAAGTCACGCATATTCGACATTTCGCATATCGCGCAGGAAGGCCCTTGGCCCGACGGAGCGCGCAGCCTAGAGCGCGAGGGTCCGGCCTTCCATGGCGGTGATGGTTCCCGGCCGGATCTTGCCCGCTTCGGCGGCAATGCGGTCCATGCAATCGTCGTCATGCTCGGGCGCATGATGGAACAGACAGAAGGTCTTCACGCCGGCGGCGTCTGCCAGCCGCAGGCCATCGCGCCAGGCGGAATGTCCCCAGCCTTCCTTGGAGACGATCTCGTCATCGGTATAGGTGCAGTCATAGATGGCCAGATCGGCGTTTCTGGCGAGCGCGATCAGGCCGGGATCGAATTCCTTGCGGCTTTCATTGTCGGTCAGATAGGCCAGCGCGCGGCCGCCGAATTCCAGCCGGTAGCCGGTGGCGCCGCCGGGATGATCGAGCGGGGCCGTGCGCAGGGTGAGGCCCGGCGCCGGCGTCAGCGTCTCGCCGGCGCGGAAGTCCCGGTAATCGATATCCGCCTTGAAGGCGTCCGGCCGGATCGGAAAGATCGGCCCGCCCATCATGCGCTCGATGGCGGCGCGGGTGCCGGATGCAGGCGCCAGGTTTCCGCTCCAGATGCGGAAACGGTGTCCGCTTTCATAAAACGGTGCGAAGAACGGGATGCCGCCGATATGGTCGATATGCGCGTGGCTGAGGAAAATGTCGGCGTCGACCGTCTTGCCGGTTGCCGATACCTCGTCGCCGAGTTCGCGCAGGCCGGTGCCGGCATCGAAAATGATCAAGCGCCCGCCGCAGCGGACTTCGACGCAGGGCGTGTTGCCGCCATAGCGCGCCGTCTTCGGTCCGGGACAGGCGATCGAGCCGCGCACGCCCCGGAACGTCACGGTGAATGTCTCAGTCATGCTTGGCAGTCCCGGCGGGCATTCGTGTGCAAATCGGCCTGGTATGTCTTGATGGCGTGCAGCTCACTTGATCTCAAAAACTCGCTTGGTTCGTCACTTGGTCTCAAATGCATAGACTCCGTTCCAGTCGTCCGGCGGCGCGGCTTCCTGAAACGAATGGATGCGCGCCAAGTATAGGTTATAGATTTCGTCGAGGCCAAAGCCATTCGGTGCGTGACGCACAAGATGCAAGGTCTCGAGCGCGCCGCTCCAGTCGCGCTTGCGGTATTTCGCGAGCATCAGCGAGACCTGATCGCGCATGCGGCGGAAATCGTCGTCGCGCGCTTCGTCGGGACCACCCAGCAGAGCGTAGACATATTCCGGCTCGCTCTTGCCCTTCACCGTGATGAGATCGATTTCGAGCGCGGCGAAATCCTCCGACAGCCGGGCGGCGGTCTTCGAGCCGACGATGATCGGCGTGCCATAGGATTTCGAACGGCCCTCCAGCCGCGAGGCCAGGTTCACCGGGTCGCCCAGCACCGAATAATCGAAGCGCAGATCCGAACCCATATTGCCGACCACGCATTGGCCGGTATTGACGCCGATGCCGATATTGAGCGGCAGGAAGCGGATGCCCTGCTCCTTGGCCTCGCGTTCGCGCGCGCGGTTGAGCTCGTTGACCCGGCGCAGCATGTCGAGCGCGGCTTCGCAGGCGTGCCGTTCGTGGTCCCGATCGTCGAGCGGCGCGTTCCAGAACGCCATGATGGCGTCGCCGATATATTTGTCGATGGTGCCCTTGCGCTCGATGATGGCGTTGGTCATCGGCGTCAGAAAGCGGTTCATCAGGTGGGTCAGGCCCTGCGGGTCGTCCTTGAAGCTCTCGGAAATCGTGGTGAAACCGCGCACGTCGCTGAACATGATGGTCATGTCGCGCACCTCGCCGCCGAGCACGAGCTTCTTCGGCGATTGCGCGAGTTGCTCGACCAGGGCCGGCGACAAATAGCGGCCGAAGGCCGAGCGGATGCGGTGGCGGTCCTTCTGCTCGCGGAAATAATTGATGAAGACCAGCGTGATGTAGATGACGAAACTCGAGAGCAGCGGGAAGGTGAGATCGAACAGCAGGCCGTGCCGGATGTAGAAATACGCGGTGCCCGCGACCAGCGTGAGTGCGACGCCGAGGCCGAACACGAGCAGGGTCATCGCCGACAGCACCGGCGCCAGCACCACGATCAGCGTGCCGAAGGCGAGCGCCACCATCAGCTCGACGCCGACCGCATAATTCGGATAGGCGAGCACCGCCTTGGTCAGCATGTTCTCGAGAATCTGCGCCTGCACCTCGACGCCCGGCATCGACTGGTCGACCGGGGTCGCCTTGATGTCGAGCAGACCGACGGAGGAGGTGCCGATCACCGCCAGCCGCTGCGCCAGGCGGTCGGCCGGCACCTTGCCCTCGAGCACATCCTTGGCCGAGACGAAGCGGCTGCGGTCGTGCGGCGAGAAATTGATCCAGAGCTGGCCGTTCTGGTCGGTCGGAATTTCAAGTCCGGGCACGGCGACGCTCTGGATGCCGGCATTGTCGGTGCGCACCAGAATGGCGCCGGAATTGGTGATGACGCGCAGCATCTCCAGCGTCAGCGTCGGCACCATCTGGCCGGCCGCCTTCATGACCAGCGGCACACGGCGCACGATGCCGTCGCGTTCGGGGCGGATGGTGAGCACGCCGCGGCCGGCGGCGGCATGTTCGAGCACCGGCAGGTTCTTCAGCAGGCCGTCGAAGGTGATGAGAAAACGGTCGGGATCGGCGCCCATGCTGGCAAAGCCGGTGCGCGGCAGATCCTTCGGGGCGGTGTCCGGCAGCGCAAAAGGCACGCCCGATTGGCCGAGGATCACCTTGCCGCCGCGCATGGCATTGGCCATCACCTCGTCATTGGTCGGCAGCGCTTCCAGCCGGGTGCGGGTGATGGCATCGAGCTGGCTCAGGGCCTTGGCGAGCGCGGCCGGCGACATGCGGTCCGGCTCGGGAAACAGCACGTCGAAGCCGATCGCGGCGGCACCCAGCTCCTGCAGGCGGATGATCAGGTCCGCCAGCACGGTGCGCGGCCACGGCCATTGCCCGATGGCGCTGAGACTCTCCTCGTCGATGTCGACGATCACCACCGGCTTGATCGTGATCTCGCGCGGCTTCAGGGTCTGATAGAAATCGAAGCTGCGCAGCTTCAGGTTTTCCAGCGGGCCGGGGTCCCATATCCGCAGGGCGATGAACGCGGCCAGCAGCGCGAAGCCGAGCGTGCGCCGCAGCCCGAACCATCTGGCGACCGAGAATGTCCGTTTGAGCCTGAGCCGCTCGAGCCGTTGCCTGAATGTTTTTGTCACGATCCGACTATGCCAGCGGCGCCGCTTCCGGTGATCTTATTTTTCGCGGAAGGCGCGGGTCAACTGATCGTAGAACGGCTTGATGAGATAGGAGAGGACGGTGCGCTGTCCGGTCTGCACGAACGCTTCCACCGGCATGCCGGGCACGAGCTTCACGTCCCCGAGGCGCGCCACCTCCTGCGGCGGCAGTCCGATGCGGACGGTGTAATAGCTGAGGCCGGTGCGCTGGTCGGTGGAGATGTCGGCGGAGATGCGGGCGACGGTGCCGTTGATTTCCGGCGTGGTGCGCTGGTTGAAGGTGGTGAAGCGCAGCAGGGCGGTCTGGCCGATCCGCAGCTGATCGATGTCCTGCGGGTTGACCTTGGCCTCGACGGTCAGGTTGTCGGCATCCGGCACGATCAGCATGATGGCGTCGCCGGCGGAGATCACGCCGCCCACGGTGTGCACGGTCGACTGGAACACGGTGCCGTCCTGCGGCGCGCGGATGTCGATGCGCCGGAGCTGATCCTCGGCGGTGACCTTGCGCTCGACGAATTCGCCGATCTTGCCGTCGACCTCGCGCAGCTCGCGCGCCACCTCGCTGGACAGATCCTGGTCGATCTGGATGATCTGCAATTCCAGTTCGGAAATCTTGCCCTTGGCCTGCGCGGTCGCGGCGACATACTGGCCGCGCTCGCCTTCCAGCCGCGTCGCCTCGCGCTCGAGCTGGGTGAGGCGATTCAATTGCACCAGATTCTTCTGGAACAATTCGCGCACGCCGGACAATTCGCGCTCGATCAGCGCGACCTCCTTCATCTTGGCGTCGCGCTGCGCCGCGAGGCCGGAAATCTCCTCGTCGAGCTGCGAGATGCGCTGGCGCAATTGCGCCTTCTGGCCGGTGCGGGCGGTGCGGCGCAATTCGAACAATTTGCGCTCACTCATCATCGCCGCGGCGACTTCGGACTCCTGTGCGCGGTCGAGGAGATCGGCGGGAAAGCGGATGGCGTCGGCGCCGTCGCGTTCGGCCTCCAGGCGGGCCTTGCGTGCGGCGAGTTCGTTCAGGCCCTTGGTGACCACGGCGAGATTGGCGCGGGTGACGGTCTCATCCAGGCGCACGACGATATCGTCGGCCTTGACGCGGTCGCCATCGCGCACCCGCACTTCGCCGACAATGCCGCCGGTCGGGTGCTGCACTTTCTTCACATTGGTGTCGACGACGATGGAGCCCGGCGCGATCAGCGCGCTGGAAATGTCGGTGGTTCCGGCCCAGCCTCCGACGCCGATGGTGAGCACGGCCACGACGACGAGGCCGGCGATGACATGCTTGCGGATCGACGCCTGCGCGCCGCCGGGTTGCGCCCCATTCATGCCAGGCCTCCGGTTTCGGGCACGACTTTCAGCGGCCGCGCCGCCGGGCGCTGCAGCACCCTGGCGAGGATTTCGTCCTTCGGTCCCAGCGCCTGCACGCGCCCGTCGCGCAGCATCAGCACCTGATCGACGCCGGCGATCGCGCTCGGCCGGTGCGCGATGACCACGACGATGCCGCCGCGGCTGCGCACGCCGAGGATGGCGCGCGCCAGGGCTTCGTCGCCTTCGGCATCGAGATTGGAATTGGGCTCGTCGAGCACGACGAGAAACGGATCGCGGTACAGCGCGCGCGCGAGCGCGATGCGCTGGGCCTGGCCGGCGGACAGCGCGGTGCCCTGATCGCCGATTTCGGTTTCATAGCCGTCGCCCAGATTGACGATCAGCTCGTGCACGCCGGCGGCCTTCGCAGCGGCGATCACCGCGTCCGGGTCGGCGTCGCGTTCGAAGCGCGCGATATTCTGCGCCACGGTGCCGGCCAGCAATTCGACGTCCTGCGGCAGATAGCCGATGTGCCGCCCGAGCGCCTCGCCATGCCATTGCGTCAGCGCGGCTCCGTCGAGCCGCACATTGCCGCGCATCGCCGGCCACACGCCGACGAGAATGCGTGCGAGCGAGGATTTGCCGGACGCGCTCGGCCCGATGATGCCGAGCGCGGCACCGGCCTGCAGCGTGAAGCTGACATCCTGCAGCACGATTTTCTGCTGACCGGGCGGCACCGCGCTGACCGCTTCCACGGCGAGGCTCTGCACCGGCGGCTGCAGCGGCATCACCTCGCTTTGGGCGGGGAAGGCGGCGAGCAGTTTCGTGAG
>JAEWCJ010000073.1 GCA_023390695.1 Pseudomonadota bacterium
CGTAATAGGTGTCGTGCAGCGAGCGGTCGATGCCGGCGTTGGAGAGCACCACGCCAGTGACGCCGCCCACGGTGAACAGGAAGATGAAGCCGATCGCCCACAGCATGGGCGTGCGGAACTGGATGGAGCCGCCCCACATGGTGGCGATCCAGGAGAAGATCTTCACGCCCGTCGGCACCGCGATGATCATCGTCGCGGCCACGAAGTAGGACTGGGTCGAGGAGGACAGACCCACCGTGTACATGTGGTGCGCCCACACGACGAAGCCGATGAAGCCGATCGCGATCATGGCGTAGGCCATGCCGAGATAGCCGAACACCGGCTTGCGCGCGAAGGTGGACACCACGTGGGAGATGATGCCGAACCCCGGCAGGATGAGGATGTAGACCTCCGGGTGGCCGAAGAACCAGAACAGATGCTGGAACAGGATCGGGTCACCGCCGCCGGCCGGGTCAAAGAAGGTGGTGCCGAAATTGCGGTCCGTCAGCAGCATGGTGATGGCACCGGCCAGGACGGGCAGCGACAGCAGCAGCAGGAAGCCGGTGATGAGCTGCGACCAGGCGAACAGCGGCATCTTGTGCAGCGTCATGCCCGGAGCGCGCATGTTGAAGATGGTGGTGATGAGGTTGATCGCGCCGAGCAGCGAGGACGCGCCCGCGATGTGCAGCGAGAAGATCAGCAGGTCCATGGCCGGGCCGGGGTGGCCGAGCTTGGACGAGAGCGGGGGATAGATGGTCCAGCCGCCGCCGAAGCCGTTGGTGCCCGGCGCGCCTTCCACGAACAGCGAGGAGAGCGCGAGGATGAAGGCGGGCGGCAGCAGCCAGAAGGCGATGTTGTTGATGCGCGGGAACGCCGTGTCCGGCGCGCCGATCATCAGCGGGGCGAAGTAGTTGCCGTAGCCGCCGATGAGCGCGGGCATCACCATGAAGAAGATCATGATGAGGCCGTGGCCGGTGGTGAAGACGTTGAAGGTCTGCGGATCCTTGAAGATCTGGAGACCCGGCTCCTGCAGCTCCATGCGGATGGCGATGGAAAGGGCGCCGCCCACGATCCCCGCCACGATGGCGAAGATCAGGTACATCACGCCGATGTCCTTGTGGTTGGTCGAGAAGACCCAGCGCTTCCAGCCCGTGGGGATGTGGGAATCGTGGGTGTCGTGATCGTCGTGATGGCTGTGGGTGACTGCCTCGGTGGCCATTCCCGCTTTCCTCGTGTTCCCGGCGCCGCCCCGTCCCGCCGCGCCGCATCTATTCTGGGAACCGCCCGGCCGTCCGCCGCGCGGAGAAACCTCAAGGGTCCGCCATCGCGGACCCAGAACCGTCAGCGCGCGGTTGCGACACCCTCAGAGGTGCCGGCATCGGCGAACTTGCCCTCGGCATCCTTGGCGGAGGCGAACTTGGCCTTCGCCTGGGCGACCCAGGCGTTGAAGTCGGCCTCGCTCACGGCGCGCACGGCGATGGGCATGAAGGCATGGTCGCGGCCGCAGAGCTCGGAGCACTGGCCGTAATAGACGCCTTCCTTGGCCACCTTGAACCAGGTTTCGTTGAGGCGTCCGGGAACCGCGTCGATCTTGACGCCGAAGGACGGCACCGCGAAGGCGTGGATCACGTCGGAGGCGGTGACCTGCATGCGCACCGTCTTGTTCACCGGAACGACGACTTCGTTGTCGACGGCGAGCAGGCGCGGCTGGTCGGGCTTGCGGTCCTTGTCCTGCAGCATCAGCGAGTCGAACTCGAAGCCGCCATGGTCCGGATAGGTATAGCTCCAGAACCACTGCTTGCCGGTCGCCTTGATGGTCAGGTCGGCCTGCGGGATGTTGAGCTGGAAGAACAAGAGCCGGAAGGAGGGGATGGCGATCGTCACCAGGATCAGCACCGGCACGACGGTCCAGATCACCTCGATGAGGGTGTTGTGCGTGGTCTTCGAGGGGGTCGGATTGGCGCGCGCATTGAAGCGGACCATGACCACCACCAGCAGGAACATGACGAGAATCGTGATCGCCGTGATGATCACGAGCAGAAAGTCATGAAACCAGGCGATGTCGGTCATCACCGGCGTCACTGCGGTCTGCAGTCCAAGCTGCCAGGGCGAGGGTTGCCCGGTGCCGGCCACAGCCGCGGCCGGAAACAGAAAGGCAGCCATAAGAAAGGCAATCTTGCCCGCTGCCAAAGCGATCAACTTCATCTGGGCCCGCATTGTCGTATTCGCTCCTTCGCCAAGTCGGCTATTGCGCACCCGGGTAGGTGGGTTCAGCCGGTCCGCAGCAGCCCGCTGGTAAACAGGGAGGCTCCGGGCACCCTGCCCGGCTTGAGGGGCCGGATCGGGTAACCGGAAGACGCCAATTTGGCGGGCGCGCGACGGGATTTATGAGTAAATCCCGGCCTCTCAAACCATAATTTAGACCTACTCGCAATGACGCTCGTGTCTCGAAAAATGCGACATACTGCTAAGCGCCGGAACCGGCCTGAAGCCTCGAATTGCGGGTCGTATTGGCGCCGTTCGGGGGTGGGCAGGCTGGGGATTGTGCGTTCTTGACACCGGGTCTTGAGGCTGTAGGCAGGCGCTTCCTGTGTTGCCCGGGAGGCGATTCGGAGCGCATGACGGCAAAGCGGCGAAAAAAGCCCGCCGAGGAGTGGCAATGAGCCTTTCGAAGTTTGCAATTCTCACCTGCCTCCTGGGCATCGCCGCCGCGGCCTGGGGGGCGCAAACGCAGTCCGCAACGGCGCAGGGCGCCGTGCGATCCGTGCACGGCGATTGGCAGGTCCGCTGCGACACCCCGCCCGGAGCCCAGGGCGAGCAATGTGCGCTGATCCAGAGCGTCACCGCCGAGGACCGCGCCAATGTCGGGCTGACCGTGATCGTCCTGAAGACCGCCGATCAGAAAAGCCGCCTGATGCGGGTCGTGGCGCCGCTGGGGGTGCTGCTGCCCTCCGGTCTGGGCCTGAAAATCGACAATGCCGATGTTGGCCGGGCCGGGTTCGTCCGCTGCCTCCCCAATGGCTGTGTGGCCGAGGTGGTGATGGACGACAATCTCGTCAAACAGTTGCGCAGCGGGCAGACCGCAACTTTTATTATATTCCAGACCCCGGAAGAGGGGATCGGCTTTCCCATGGGCCTGAAGGGATTCGGCGAAGGTTTTGATAAGCTGCCTTGAGACGTTTTCCCGAACTAAAGGCTGAGGACGTGCATGCTGCCTGATCAAGCGCTGTTTCTGACCCAGTTGCTCACGCTCTGGGCGGTGCTCGACCCGATCAGCCATCTTCCCCTGTTCATGGGGGCAACCTCCGACTTCAAGCCCGAAGAGCGCCGGCGGGCGGCCATCCTGTCCGTGCTTATGGCTTTTGTGAGTCTCGCCGCTTTCGGCCTGCTCGGCCAGATCCTGCTATCGGCGATGGGGATTTCGCTCCTGTCCTTCCAGATCGCTGGCGGCATCGTGCTTTTTCTGTTCGCGGTTTCGATGGTGCTGGGGGAGGGAACGCGCAGCGTCGACGTCAAACGCGGCGGCGTGGCACGACGCGATCTGGTTCTCTCGGTGGCGGTTTATCCGCTGTCCACCCCGATCGTTGCCGGTCCGGGAGCGATGCTATCGATGGTCCTGCTGATGGACAACAACCGGTTCTCCCCGATGGATCACGCGCTGACGCTGGCTGCCCTGGCGGCGGCGCTTATCGGATTGTTGCTTATTTTTCTCGCCGGCCACCGCATCGAAAGCCTGATCGGCAAGGGCGGCACCCAATTGCTGCGGCGGATCATGGGGCTTTTGCTGTGCGCGCTCGCGGTCAATCTGGTGTTGAGCGCAGTGGCCACCTGGCTCAAGCTTCCGCCGATCTAGGCGGCGTTTCGCCCGGGTTCGCCTTGCTTGCGGGCGGCTGTCGGATCGGCATCCGCTGCCTATCTATCAAGGGCTGGATCTACAGAAAGGGACTTTCTGCATGACGTCCATGTCTTCCCTGATCGACCGCGCCGGTCTGGATCGCGATCGCGTGCGGTCCATCATCTCGCGCGGGCTCGAAGGCGCCGACGACGGCGAGCTTTTTCTCGAATACCGCCAGTCCGAGGCACTGGGTTTTGACAATGGCCGCCTGAAACAGGCCACCTACGACACCTCGCAGGGTTTCGGTCTGCGGGCCGTGAAGGACGAGGCCGTGGGTTATGCGCATGCTTCCGACCTCTCGGAACAGGCGATCGTCCGCGCCGCCGAGGCCGTCCGCGCTGTGAAGGGTGACTATTCCGGCCGCTATTCCGATGCTCCGCCGCGCAGCAATGTCCGTCTGTATGGCGACGAAAATCCGATCGATGCCCCAGGTTTCGAGGCCAAGGTGAAATTGCTGCAGGAGATCGATGCCTATGCCCGGGCCAAGGACCCGCGCGTGCGTCGGGTTTCTGAGAGTCTCGGCGCATCCTGGCAGGTCGTGGAAATCCTGCGTACCGATGGTGAAATCTATCGCGACGTAAGGCCGATGGTCCGCGTCAATGTCTCCATCGTCGCCGGCGACGGCAAACGGCAGGAAACCGGTAGCCATGGTTATGGCGGCCGCGAGGGCTATGCCCGCTTCATTGAGAGCGGCGCCTGGCGGGAAGCGGTGGACGACGCGGTGCGGCAGGCTTTGGTCAATCTGGAGTCGGTTCCGGCTCCGGCGGGCGAGATGGATGTCGTGCTCGGGCCGGGCTGGCCCGGTGTGATGCTGCACGAAGCCGTCGGCCATGGCCTCGAAGGGGATTTCAACCGCAAGAAAACCTCGGCCTTTGCCGGCCTGATGGGCCAGCAGGTGGCCGCCAAGGGTGTGACGGTGGTCGACGACGGCACCATCAATGCGTGCCGCGGTTCGCTGTCGATCGACGACGAGGGGACGCCGAGCAACAAGACGCTGCTGATCGAGGACGGCATCCTCGTCGGCTATATGCAGGACCGTCAGAACGCGCGGCTGATGAATATGAAGCCGACCGGCAACGGGCGCCGCGAATCCTATGCGCATGTGCCAATGCCGCGCATGACCAACACCTACATGCTGGCCGGTCAGCACGATCCCGGTGAGATCATCGCATCGGTGAAGAATGGCATCTATGCCGTGAATTTCGGCGGCGGTCAGGTCGACATCACCTCGGGCAAATACGTGTTCCAGTGCACCGAGGCCTATCGGATCGAAAACGGCAGGATCGGTGCACCGCTGAAGGGCGCCATGCTGATCGGCAACGGTCCGACCGATCTGCACCGCATCACCATGGTCGGCAACGATCTCGCGCTCGATCACGGCATCGGCACCTGCGGCAAGAACGGTCAGGGCGTGCCGGTGGGAGTCGGACAGCCGACCTTGCGCATGGACCGCATTACCGTTGGTGGCACAGGCTGAGCGGATGACGTTCGACGACGTCCGCGCCATCGTTTGCGCATGGCCGGAGGTTGAAGACGGCACGTCCTATGGCACGCCGGCCCTGAAGGTCCGCAAGAAGCTTCTGACGCGGCTGAAAGAAGACGGCGAGAGTCTCGTTCTGATCGGCGTCGGGCCGGATGAACGCAACATGCTGGTCGCATCGAGTCCAGCGGTTTTCTATTTCACCGAGCATTATCGCGACTACGAGATCGTCGTTGCGCGTTTACCTCGCTGCTCGCGCAACCTTTTGACGCCGTTCCTGATGCGGCGATGGCGTGCGCTGGCCTCGAAGGCCGCACTCAAAGCGTTCGATGCGCGATCCTGACGCTACAAATAGGCGATCGTTCGCCCAGCCGCTGCGACCGCAATCCACAATCCGATTGAAAGGAAGCCGGCTGCCCGCGCGGCCGGCGGCAATGGCGCGAGCGGCGGCAGCGTCTTCACTTTCGGCGCGGTGTAGATTTCAAACAATGCGATGTTGACCAGCGCCAGCGCGATCAGGACCAGCTTGACCTGGAATACCGGGTTCACGATGACGTGGCTGGCTTCGGCGATGAACAGGATCGCACCGGTGAGCAGCAGCCCGATGAATGCGCAGACGGCAACGCGCCGCGCCGTCTTCAATATGTAAGCTGGCGACGTTGCGGCGAGCGCGCCGGTCATGCGCACGTCCATGATCGCCACCGCGCCTGCGAACACGACCAGCGAGACAATGTGGCCGACATTGGCGGCCATATACAGCCAGGTCGATTGACGGATGGCGGCCCCGAGCGCCGACGCTTCCAGCGCGACAAAGATCGCCGGCGCGGCGTCGGTCATCAGCGCATCTCGTAGGTCTTGCCGTCGACGGTGATGCGCTCGGCGCGCATCTCATCCTTTTCGACCGTGGACGGATAGCCATAGGCGGTGACGGTCTTTCCGACGGCGACGATTTCGGCCAGCGCGCCGCGATTGCTCATGCGGAAGGTGGGAGCCAACGTTACCGTCCAGACCTTGTCGGGCGCCCGCACGGTGATGGTGGCATGCGGATTTTCGTATTTCGAGGTCAGGATCTGTCCTGCGACGGTGACGGGCTTCGATGCGTTGTAGCTGCCCCAGCCATGATGCGCGGCGGCAGTCCCGGTCAATGCGGCAGCAGCGGTCAGGGTTGCGAGCATACGTTTCATGAACGGCTCCTCGGGAATGAACGCTATCTGACAACACCTGAAATGCAGCAGGGTTTACGGCGCGGCTTGGTAATTCGGTCTTTCAGGAAGCAACGCGCACCAGGCCCGATATAGCCTGGCCGCACATAGGTGAAGGCGCGGCATCTTGGATCGGCCTGGCAGGCGTCGGCGCAAGCCTTGCCGGTAGGGTCGGACGGCAGATCGATATTGCGATAATCGCCGCCCACCCGATCGATGGCATATTCCAGATCGCCGTCGCGCTGCTCGATGACGGCGGCACCCCGCACCCCCGAAATGCAGCAATTGTCTTCTTTCGCCGGGGTGACCCTGTTCTTCAGCCAGCAGATTGCGTCCCGCCCGGCCGTGCGCGGATAGGAAAAGCTCCAAGCGCGGCATTTGGGGTCGCGTTCGCAACGCGCGGCGCAGACGGCCGGATCGCCGCTGCGGACCGGCAGGCTGGCATAGTCGCCGCCGGGGCGGTCGAAGCCGGCTTGGGCCTGGACGGCCTTGGTCCCTGTCAGCAGCAGGATAAAGCACACCGCCAGTGTGCAGAAATGCCGTCTCATTCCCGGCCGGTCCTGCAATGAAAGATGACCCCGAGCAGCATGGTAAAGAAGCCCTTGGACCGAGGCGAGTGTGTTGTCAGCCGTCTACAACTTCGTGAAGGGACGGTTCGGTCATACGACTCCGTGCCCGGTTGTGCATAGCAGCATGACACTATGCGCGAAACCGTTCATGAATGATGTATGGGGCGAGGGGACGTTTCCGGGAGCTTGGCCGATGGCCGGACCGGGGGGAATGAACGCGTGTGCGATTATGCCTGCGGCATTCTGCTCGCGGGTCTTCTGCCATTGGTCGCGCTGACCTTTCGCGACTACGGAATATCCAACGACGAAGAGGTGCAGCATCGCTACGGCGAGTTGATCGTCGCCTATTACAGCAGCGGCTTCGCCGATCGCTCGCTGTTCGATTACAAGAACCTGTATCTCTATGGCGGGCTGTTCGACATCGTCGCGGTGCTGCTCGCGAAAATCCTCCCGCTGGATGTGTATGATC
>JAEWCJ010000074.1 GCA_023390695.1 Pseudomonadota bacterium
CCTGAAGGGTGTCGACTTCTTCTGGACCACCAAGTTCCTGCTGACGGAGACGCTGTTCGTCGCCGGCATCGTTCTCGCCGTTTTCTTCGTGCTGGACATGGTGCTGCATCAGCGCGAAGAGAGGATGCATCACCCCCTCGATCCGACACCGGATTCTCCGCTGAAACTGCACGGCATGCTGAATTTCGTCTGGATCGGTGCCGTCGTCGCCGCAATCCTGATGAGTGCGTCGTGGAAACCCGGTGTCGCTTTCACCATCGCCGGCGTGCCTGTCGAAACCCAGAATATCGTGCGTGATGCGATCTTCCTGCTGGCCGCGTTTGCATCGCTCAAATTCACGCCTGACGCCTTCCGCAAGGCCAACGGGTTCGACTGGGGACCGATCAAGGAGGTGGCGAAGCTGTTTGCCTGCATCTTCACCTGCATTGTGCCGGTCATCGCGATCCTGAAGGCGGGACAGCAAGGCGCTTTTGCCCCGCTCATCACGCTCGTCACGAACGACGATGGCAGCGCCAATAATCTGATGTATTTTTGGCTGACCGGCATCCTGTCGTCGTTTCTCGATAACGCGCCGACCAAAATCGTGTTCTTCGAGCTGGCTGGCGGCGATCCGCAGGTGCTGATGACGACCGCGGCGGCCACGCTGGTGGCGATTTCGACCGGCGCAGTTTTTATGGGTGCCAATACCTATATCGGGAACGCGCCCAACTTCATGGTCTATGCGATCGCACGCGGCGCAGGGGTCAAGATGCCGTCGTTCTTCGGCTACATGCTGTGGTCCAGCGTCGTCCTACTGCCGGTGCTGTTCCTGTGCGGATGGATTTTCTTCTGACGCCGATCAGGCCGAAAGAAATTCCTCGATCGCGGCAAGGAATTCCCGCGGCTGCTCCAGCGGCGGGCAATGGCCGCAGCCTTTCAACTCGGTGGCGCGCGCGCCGGGGATTTTGCTTGCGATCACGGTGTTGAGGGCAGGCGGCGTGGCCTGATCGAGTTCGCCATATACGACGAGTGTCGGCGTCCTAACCTGAGGCAAGTCGGGCACGAGGTTTGCGGCGACCAGAATTTCGCACGCGGCGCGGAACGCGACCGGATCTATTTTCAGCAACACGGCACGGCGCTCCTCGATGGCCTGCGGGTGCTGTGCCAGGTAGGCTTGATGAAACACGCGGTTGGCGGCGATATCGACAATGCTGCCCAATCCGCCTGCCGCGACTTTCTCAGACATCACACGGAAGGCCTGTTTGCCCGCTTCCGGGAAGCCGGGTGCTACGTCGGCCAGTATGAGTTTTCCGACCCGATCGGGATGAGCGATCGCAAAGGCCAATGCGAGCGTGCCGCCGTAGCCGTTGCCCATCAGTACCGTGTCACGTGTGATTCCGAACTCGTCAAAGGCGCGCTGGACGAAGGAGACCATCTCGGTGATTGTCCCGTCCACGGGTTGTGAGCCGTGAAAACCGGGCAGATTGATCAGCGTGACACGGAATTGCGATGCAAGATCCGGCAGAACCGGATCAAAGGCGTGGCGATCGGTCAGTAGCGAATGAAGAATGACCAGGTCTCGACCCTGGCCGGAGCGCGCGGCCGTGATGCGGCCGTCGACACTGTGAAGACTGCTGATCGCCATGCTGAAATATCCTCCCGAGGCGGAAGCAACCTATCGCCTCGGTCGGCCGGCGCAAGTGCGACCTGTAGGAAGGAACGCGGACCGGGGGACCGGTCCGCGTTCTGGCAAGAATCAGGCGCGCCGTCTGCTGCGCCGCGTTGCAGTTTTCTTACTGGCCGCGACACGGCGGACTTTGCTTGTGGTGCGGCGGCTAGTCGCTGTGCTGCGGCGACGCGGGGTGGCGCGGCGTGGGCTGCTACCCCGCATTTTCTTGCGCAGCGCATCGAGCAGATGCCCCGTGTCGAACTTGCTCAGGAACGTGCTGACGGCGTCGTTAACCTGTTTGCTGCCCGTGCGGACATAACCGCCGACGGCCCGCTGAGCCTCATTCAAGGATTGCCGGATGCCGGAGGCACGTCGCGTGCTTGTCCGGCTGGTTGTGCGGCGTTGTGAGCGCTTAGCCATAACTCGTTTCTCCTCGGTATCGAGGCAGGCGAGGCTGCGAAGAGTAAATGTGATTCAAAATGAACCCGCCTGCGTCAGCCTTAACGCACAATCCGTCATTTAGCGGGAGATTGCGGCGCAAATTCGCAGATATCGACGAGCGCAGCGACGCCTTGGCCGTTCTGTGGTGAGGGCATCGATCAGTCGTGATGCCGCTTGCGCCATCCTCCAAAAATCGATCAAAAATTTCAGTGCTTTAGGGAGATGTTCGAGCCTTCACGACACTGTGGATTGACCTCCGCGGCGGGTAGCTTGAGCCTCACACTTCAATCTGCGTCTGACATGGAACCAGGCTGGACGGAAGGCATTGTGAGTATGCCGGCTCTGACCTATCCCGCATGATGGAGGCACCGAATGCAACCCGCATCGTCAGTGCGGAAGCAGGATATCACGGCGCCTTCCGAGACCATGGCCCAATCGGGAGCACGGCGGGAACGTGAGCATTGGCTGAACATCTACCGTCTTGTCCGCAGTGAAACGGAAACACGCGCCGCGCGCTTGTCTGCCGAAGATCAGGTCGTGCAGTCGATGCCGGATGCAAGCCCGACAAAATGGCACCGGGCGCATGTGACATGGTTTTTTGAAACCTTTTTGCTCGTCACTCACGCGCCCGGCTACGAGATTTACGATGAACGTTTCCCGTTCCTGTTCAACTCGTATTACGTCTCCGCAGGGCCGCGCCATCCGCGTCCGCAGCGCGGCTTGATCACTCGTCCTTCTGCAGAGGAGGTGTCCGCGTATCGCGAATATGTCGATACGGCGGTGAGCTGGCTGATCCAGCAGGCAGACGATGCGACCTGCGCGAAGATTTTCCCGATCCTTGAGATCGGATTGCATCATGAGCAGCAGCACCAGGAATTGCTGCTATCCGACATTCTGCACGCCTTTTCGCAAAATCCGACCTGTCCGGCGTATGACCCGGACTGGACCATGCCGCGCGTGCAGGAAGGGCGGGACGCCTTTGCCGAGCTGCCAGCGGGCATTCATTCGATCGGTCATGGCGAAGACGGATTCCATTTTGACAATGAAAGGCCTGCGCACCCGGTATTGTTGAATCCGGTTCGGATCGAACGGCATCTCGTGAGCAACATGCTGTGGCTCGAATTCATGGCGGACGGGGGATATTCAACTCCTTCCCTCTGGCTGTCCGATGGCTGGGCGCAGGTCGAAAGGGAAGGCTGGTCGGCGCCCGGGTATTGGCAGCAACGCGACGGACAATGGTTTTCGATGACGCTCGGCGGCCTGCAGCCGGTCGATCTGGCGGCGCCGGTTTGTCACATCAGCTATTACGAGGCGGATGCCTTTGCCCGCTGGGCGGGCAAACATCTTCCAACGGAAATGGAGTGGGAGGTTGCGGCCCGGGAAGGTCTCATTGACGACGCCTTTGGCATTGTCTGGCAATGGACTCGAAGCGCCTATGCGCCATATCCGGGTTACCGTGCCGTCGAGGGGGCGCTTGGCGAGTATAATGGCAAGTTCATGATCAATCAGATGGTTCTACGCGGGTCGTCCTTGGCGACTCCGAAAGGGCATGCCCGTGCGACCTATCGCAACTTCTTCTATCCGCAGGCGCGCTGGCAATTCTCCGGCCTGCGGCTGGTCGACTATCAGTGAGAGTCTCGGTCATGGGTGCATTACCTAAGCAACGGCCGGTATTCGAGCCGGAGACGCCCGAGACGGCAGCCTTCGCCGCCGATGCGGTGAGGGGGTTGATGGCCACGCCGAAGCGGCTTGCGCCGAAATATTTCTACGACCACGAAGGATCGCAGCTGTTCGAGGAAATTACACGCCAGCCTGAATATTATCCGACCCGCAGCGAGATCGAGATTCTGCGAGAGCATGCCGGCGATATGGCGAAGCTGATGCCGAACGGCTTGGTGCTGATCGAGTTTGGCAGCGGTGCTGCGACTAAGGCAAAGATTCTGATCGAAGCCGCATTGCCGAAGCTTGCGGCTTATATCCCGGTCGATATTTCAGGCGAGTTTCTGGAGCAGGAAGCCGCCGAGCTGCGCAAGGCATTTCCGTCGTTGACGGTCGCGCCGGTGGTCGCAGACTTCATGCAGCCGTTCGAACTGCCGGCGATTGCGGCAGGCAAGGTGAGAGCCGGATTCTTTCCGGGCTCCACCATCGGGAACCTGGAGCCGCATGATGCCGCAGTCTTTCTGCGTCATGCCGGTGTGCTGCTTGGGCACAATTCCTTGCTGTTTATCGGCGTCGATCTGGTCAAGGATGCCGATATTCTCAATGCGGCGTACAACGACAAGGCTGGTGTGACGGAAGCCTTCAACTTCAATCTGCTGTCTCGGATGAACCGCGAATTGGGCGCCGATTTCCAACGGGAAAATTTCGAGCATCATGCCTTCTATAATCGCGAACGCCGGCGCATCGAGATGCATTTGGCCTCACTGAAACGGCAGAGAGTGAGGGTCGCCGGGCAGACGATCGACTTCCGTGCCGGCGACACCATCCATACCGAGAACAGCTACAAATACACGCAGGCTTCGTTCTCGGCGCTGGCCCGCGGTTCGCGCTGGACCCCGGTCAATATGTGGACCGACAGCGACAATCTGTTTTCGGTGCACGCTCTGGTCCACAAATAACCAGGACTAACGGACAGGCATCAGCTGGCCTTGCTGCGACGGGAGCGGGGCCGTGTTTCCGTGGCGACCTGCTGAAGGGCGGCGCGGCTCAATCTCGCAGTGGTGAGAAAATGTTCGTTGAGCAGAGCGGCGGCCTTGTCTGCGTCGCGCGCAATCGCGGCATCCATGATCATGCGATGTTCATCGTTGCGTCGGCGCGTTCCGGCTTGTGGGGCAAGTCTGGAG
>JAEWCJ010000268.1 GCA_023390695.1 Pseudomonadota bacterium
ATCTGCATCGGCCCGGCATTCATCAGTTCGATCAGGCGCTGCGTCGCGCGTTCTCCGCGCTGGCGTTCGGCGGCGCATCGGGCGCCCTGCGTTTCCGGTGCGTCGATATCGGCGAGCCGGATCTTGGCGCCGCGATAGCGGAAAGTGTCGCCGTCGATCACGCAATCGGCCTGGGCGGCGTCGCGGCAGAGCTGGAAATGCGCGGCCGCCTGCGGCGCGCCCGCCTTCTGTTTCGGCAGGCCCATCATCGTCGCCACCACCGCGACGCCCAACATGAGCGGCAGCCATCGCGTCGGCAGGACGCGGGAAGCCGGCCGCACGGGCGCGGGGCGGAATCTGCGGGTGGGCCGAAAACGGGCGACGTCGCTCATGCCATGGCTCCGAATCGGGCGAGGATAGGGAGCGAGTGGCGTGTTTTCGGTTAACGCCGCAGGTCAAATGCGCCGTTAACGGCCGGCCGCGACGACGGGGCAGCGCGTTGCGGCGATGGATGTCTATCCGGCTTCAGATGTCTATCCGACTCCAAGTGTCACCGCATGCGCCTGGCCGCGGTGATGCGCCTGATGATTGACGGCAGGATTTGCCCAATGGCAACGTCCGGACGTTGCGTCAGAATAACAATGTCTCCGCGAACCATCGACAACCAGTCATCGTTTCCGACAACACGTCGACGTTTTCGACAATATGCGAGGTGCCGGTGCTCAGATTTTTTGCATTGTTGTTTGTTGCATTCTCGTCGCCGGCGATGGCTCAAGTGTCAGCGGAGTTTCGCGGGGTCTGGATCGTCGCGGCCGATGAAGCCGCCGCGCGCTGCACGGCGAAGGACTGGAAGGAGAACAGGAGCGATGTGATGGTGCTCATCAGCCCGAAGTCGGTTCAGGGATGGGAGCATGCATGCGACATCAGGCGGGTGCGGAAGGTGGACGAGAATGCTGCCGAGATCGACATGCAGTGTGCCGGGGAGGGCATGACCTGGAGCGTGCGGGAATACTGGCACGCGCAAACGATCGGCGGCCGCAAGCAGCTCGTCACCGTGGAGCTGTCGCGGGACACGCGGGACGGGAGCAAACGGGTCGCGCCGCCTCCGGGGCCGCAACGCCGGGTGATGATCCACCTCGCGTGTCAATGATGCCGCCGCGCCGGAGTGCCGATGGCCTTCAAATCCGCGCCAGGCCTGTTTCCCGCTGAAAGAGGATCAAATCCAGACTCGGGGCATGTCCGGCGAGTTGCGTGAGCAGGCAATGCACCTGGCCCCGGTGATGGGTCTGGTGATTGAAGAAGTGATCGAGCGCGGGCGACAAGGGCTGCTCGATATCGACCGGATTGGTGATGGTGCGGTAGCGGAACAGGCCGGCGAGGTCGTTGTCGGTGAGGCCGGCGATATAGGCGACGATGCGCGCGTCCTCGCTTTTGCGGGCGGCGTGAAGCCCGGAAAGATCCTCGAACAGGATGGCATCGAGCCGGGCGGGCGCGGGGCCTTGCCCGGTGAAGCGGCGCATCCAGATGCGGTCGGCGACCAGGAGATGATTGAGCGTGCCATGCACCGACCTGAAGAAGGCGCCGCGGTCGGCGCGGTAATCGGCGTCCGGCAATCCGCGCGCGGCGTCGTAGAGGCGCGCATTGGCCCAGGCATTGTAGCCGGCCAGCATGGCGTAGCGGTGGGTCATGGCGTTGCTCCCGGCGCGGTGTCGTCAGGGCCGGGCCCGTCACGGCCATCCAGTCCCTGCCTGCACCAATAAAGACGTAGATGCCCGGCACAAGGCCGGGCCTGACGAAATGAATTGATCAATTCCATCACCAGAACGAAAAGCCCCGGCCAGGGCCGGGGCTTTGTGTCTGGCGAGGCGTTGCGGGCGGATCGCTCAGTAGCAGACATATACCCGCTTCAGGCGCGGACCGTGCGGGGTCTTCACCCAGCGCTTGCTCCAGCAGCCGGCATACGCACCGTAATAGACCGGGGCGCCGTAATAGACATGGCTGTGGTGCCATTTGTGGCCATGCCAGTGCTTATGCTTGTACTTGGGGCCAGCCTCGGCCGAGGTCGGGACGAGGGCGGTCATGCCGAGCGCGGCGACGGCGAGGGCGGAAAGAGTCAGCTTGCGAAACATGTTCACACTCCGTGTTTGGAGGATGTCGTTCACATCCTGTGTATGGGTCGCGGCCGGCGGGCAGGACGTTCAAAGCTTTTCCGCGACCATGTGCGGTCGGGTGTCGCACTGCGCGCGCCCTGGAGGGCGACCCTCCATCCCGGATCGTGGCGGGCCGCGCCTGCCGCTCCAATCGGGGCAAAAGTCCGCGCTATCGCATCTGGCCGCGCCCGATCGGGCCGGTTTTCTGTCGTTTTTGGACCAGACCGGGCGGAAAGCAGTTTCCCCTTTTCCCGAATTCGCTCTATAAGCCGCCCACCTCACAATCACCTTTCCCCAAACTGTTAAGGACGATCAGATGGCGATCGAACGTACTTTCTCGATCCTGAAACCCGATGCGACCGAGCGGAACCTGACCGGCGCGATCAACGCGATGATCGAGAAGGCCGGGCTGCGCATCGTGGCGCAGAAGCGCAT
>JAEWCJ010000303.1 GCA_023390695.1 Pseudomonadota bacterium
TCCTTCAAGCGAATTTCTGAACCAAACGACACTAGAACCGTAAATTTGCCAGTGTCCTTCGAATCCGAAGTTCGCTCCCGAGGGTGCTGCAAAATCAAGCGAACTTCGGATTCAGGACACTAGGCAGGCTCGGGACTGACGATGATCATCCAGGTCACGCCGAAGCGGTCGGTGACCATGCCGAAGCAGGGCGAGAAGAAGGTCTTGCTCAGCGGCATCACCGTGTTTCCGCCGTCGCTCAGGGCGGCGAAGATCCGGTTTGCGTCCGCCTCGCCGTCCGCCGCGATCGACAGTGCGAAGCCCTGGAAGACCGGGTTTCCGGCGCAATGGCCGTCGGAGGCCATGATAAGGGTGTCGCCGATGCGAAAGGCGGCATGCATGATCTTGTTGCCGTCGCCGGCCGGCATGCCGGCGGGCTCCGGGCTGTCCTTGTGACGCATCAGCATCGTCACTTCGGCGCCGAGCGCGCTCTTGTAGAAGTCGAGCGCCTCTTCGCAGCGGCCGTCAAAGAAAAGATAGCTTTGAACGAGCATGGAGCGGTCTCTCCCTGGATTGCAGACGCCTCAATGGGCCGGCGCGCCTTGTCCTTCATAGGCCCGCTTGAGCGCGGCGATGTCGAACTTCTTCATCTGCAGGAACGCGTCGGTGACACGCTCCGTCTTCTCCGAGTTGTGGTCCTGCAGCATCTCGTAGAGATGTGTCGGCACGACCTGCCAGGACAGGCCGTATTTGTCCTTCAGCCAGCCGCACGGGCCTTCCTCGCCGCCATCCGCGGTGAGGCGGCTCCAGTAATGGTCGATGTCCTGCTGCGTCTCGCACGGGATCTGCAGCGAGATCGCCTCGTTGAACTTGAAATGCGGGCCGCCGTTGAGCGCGGTGAAGGTCTGCCCGTTGAGCTCGAATTCGACTGCCATGACCGAGCCGGGCTCCTTGCCGTGGATGTCGGTCCCCGCCTTGCTGTAGCGGTTGACGTGCACGATGCGGGAATTCCTGAAGACCGACACATAGAAATTCGCGGCCTCTTCCGCCTGCGTGTCGAACCAGAGGCAGGGCGTGATCTTGTCCTTGCTGATCGTCATAGGGGGTCCCTTTTGAATTCCGCGTGGCCGATATCTGCGGCGTCAGGCCGCGTCGGTACGGCGGGCCGTGCCGCAGCATGAGGCCGAGGCGCTGTCCTCGTACTCGTCGTGACGGCGCATCCAGTCCATGATCGTCGTTTCGTTGCGGCCTTTCGGCGTCAGATCGAGATAATTGTGGGCGCCGATCAGGATGTCGCCGCCGCGCGCATAGGACGAATAGGTGTGAAAGATGTCTCCCTTGTCGTCCTTGTAGAAGACGCTGACGCCGGGCAATTCGTCGAAGCCTTCGGTCATGTCGTAATTGTAATAGACCTTGCCGGCGGCAAGCTGTTCCTTGGTGAACGACACGTGATAGTCGAAGTTGAAGTCGCTGCCCTCCGACGACACCCATTTGAACTTCCAGCCCATGCGCCTCTTGTAGGCGTCGAGAACCTCGAACGGCGCCCGCGACGCCGCCAGCAGCGTCACGTCGTTGTGCGGCAGATGCCAGTTGGCGCCGTCGATATGGTCGGACAGGAACGAGCAGCCGTCGCAGCCGGTGCCGAGATCGTGCCGCCACATGAAGTGGTAGACGATGAGCTGGCTGCGCCCTTCGAAGAGATCGCCCAGCGTCTCCTGGCCGTTCGGCCCGTTGAAGATATAGTTCTTCTCCACCTTCACCCAGGGCAGCTCGCGCCGCTCCGCGCTGATCTGGTCGCGCAGCCGGGTCAGCTCCTTTTCCCGGGCGAGATGCGCCTTGCGTGCGGCAATCCATTCTTCCCGTGACACGACGCGATGTTTGGCGGTCAGTTCGGTGGTGGTGGCCATCTTTGCGCTCCTTCGCTTGTGCTGTTGCGGATAGACCCAACAGCCGGTTGTCGGCCTCGCCGTTCAGCGCGGATGATTGGCGGCAGGCGGCACCTCGGAAAAATGCAGTTTCATCGCAGACCTCACACGAAGAACCGTTCGAGCTTGTCGAGCGTTCCGGTCCAGCCGCGCTTGTGTCCGTCGGCGGCGGCCTGATCGAAAAACTGCTCCTGCAGCAGCGTCAGCAGCGCGCCGTCGCCGTCGGGCCGTATGCTGACGGTCACCAGCGACTCGCGCTCCCTCATCGTGTGCCAGGCCCAGGTGAATTGCAGACGCTGGTCCGGCACCACCTGGCGATAGATGCCGCCGACTTCGTGATATTCGCCGTCGTCGGTCTTGAAGCTGATGCGATAGCGCCCGCCCTCGCGCACATCGAGCTCGGCGCTCACCGAGCCGTCGATGGTCTGCGCCGGACCGAACCAGCGGATCAGCTTTTCCGCGTCCGTCCAGGCGGCGAAGACTTTCGCCGGCGTGGCCTTGAGGCGGCGGGCGAGGGTGACGCTGGGCTTGGCGAGCATGAATCTTCCTCCACAAACGCGGCGAGGCGATCGAGTTGTGCCGACCAGAAGCGCTGGTAATGCGCAATCCAGTGCATGGCCTCCTCCATCGGTCCCGCACTGAGCCGGCACGCAACGGTGCGGCCGTGTTTGGTGCGCGTGATCAGCCCGGCGTCCGAGAGCACATCGAGG
>JAEWCJ010000369.1 GCA_023390695.1 Pseudomonadota bacterium
GAGCTAGCCGTTCTATCGCGCAGCGATTTTCAGCAGCGGACTGGCACGGTGGTGCGCGTGGCAGACGGCGATGGCCAACGCGTCGGCGGCGTCGTCGGATTTGGGATCGGCCCTGGGCAGCAACACACCAATCATCACACGGATCTGTCTTTTCTCCGCATGCCCCGCACCGACGATCGTCTTCTTGACCAGATTGGGCGCATATTCGGCAACCGCGATGCCGGCACGCGCCGGCATCAGCAGCGCAATCCCGCGCGCCTGACCGAGCTTGAGTGCCGAATTTGCATCCTTGTTGACGAAAGTGTTCTCCACGGCCGCTTCGTCGGGACGAAATTCCTCGATCACACGCGCAAGGCCGTCATGGATACTGACCAGCCGCACCGCCAGACCGGCGCGCTCGCTGGTTTCGACCGTCCCGCAGGCCAGATATGATAGTTTGTTGCCCTCGCATGCGATCACACCCCAGCCGGTGCGGCGGAGCCCCGGGTCGATGCCGAGAATGCGAATCGGTGCCTTGGTCACATGGCATTGATAGCGGTCCGGTTTCCCCACGGCTAGGCAGACGCTAGGACGATTACACCCTAGGCCGATTTGGAATCGAAGGTCCCGCTCGCGAAGGCGACACCGAAAGACGTCATCACGATACCGATAATGGCGACGGCGTCGGGAATCTCGCCGAGCACCGGGATGGCCAGGATCGCGGCCAGAGCCGGTAGCAGGGCCGCGAAGGCGGCGGCGCGCGAGGCCCCGAGCCGCAGGATCGCATTCGCGAACAGGATCGTGGCGACGATGCCCGACAGGACGCCCTGCACCAAAGCCTGCATCGCGATCTCGCCCGCGCGGCCCTGCTGCAAGGCTTCGATGAGCGGCATCGTTCCGAACGGCAGCAGCATGATTGCGGACCACACCGAAATCAGCGCCGTCGCCTCGAAGGCCGACAGACCGCTGCGCCGCAGGGCGACGGTGTAGACCGCCCAGAACAGGGCGCTAACCAGAATAAGCGCATGGCCGGACGGATGGGTCGGCGTTGCAGTCACCATTTGCAGCCCGACAATCACCATGACCCCGACAGCGATGAGGAGAAAGCCGCCTTTTCGCACAAGGCTCATTTGTTCGTGGAAGAACAGGCCCGCCAGCACGGCAACGAAAAGCGGCATCGTCCCCGGCAGCAACGGCCCGACTTCGGCCGCGGGTGCGGCGCGCATGCCAAAGGCTGCGGTCAGGAAGAACGGCGCACCCGCTCCGGCAATGAGCGCCAGAAGAACCCGGTTCGGGACGCCCGCTGGCACAAGCCCGGTGCGCAGCCACAGCGGCATCAACACGAGCGCCGGAATGCCGTAACGCAGCAGCGCCACAATCGAGATATCGAGCGTCTGCGCGGCATGCCGGGTCGCCACGATCCAGCCCGCCCAGATCACAATCGCGCCGAAGGCCGATCCGCTGCCGATCAGCAGCGTCCGACGCGAGGGAACTCTGGGAAAAGATGTCTTCGCGTCGTCCCGCATACTGATTCAGTCTGTACCGGTCACATGCAGGCGCAATGATTATGGATACATGCGAAACGACGCAAACTGTTTCAAACGCAGGGTCGGGCTGCGATCACACGATTAATTCTGTACAAAACCTCCGCCACCTGCCATTGCGCGCTGGACAGTCATTGGAAGCCTCTCCCCGCCGGTCCGGTCGTGTTCGATCTTCCCCTCGCTGAAACCTTTCTAAGTGTAGTTGCCGATCCGCGCTTTCCGTTCGCGATGGCGATTTCGATTCTGGCCGGCGCGGTGCGCGGCTTTTCCGGCTTCGGATCGGCGCTGGTTTACATTCCGCTGATGAGCATGATCTATGGGCCGCAGGTCGCGGCGGCGACTTTCGTGATCATCGATCTCGCGGTCGGGATGTTTTTTGTGCCCTATGTCTGGCGCAAGGCCGATTTCCGGCAGATCCTGCCCCTCGCCGTCGCTGCCATCATTGCCGCGCAGTTCGGAACCATGATCCTGCTCTACACGGATCCGGCGACATTGCGCTGGGGGATTTCGGCTCTGGTGGGCGCGATGGTGCTCCTGCTGGCGTCCGGCTGGCGCTATCACGGCCGCCCGGTTTTGCCGGTGACGGTCTGCGTCGGCCTGTTGTCGGGGCTAATGGGCGGTGCGGTGCAGATGGCCGGTCCGCCGATTCTGCTCTACTGGCTCGGCAGCGCCGCCGCCGCTGCGGTCATCCGCGCCAATTTCGTCATCTATTTCTCGATCTTTTCCGCCGCAGCGGTGCTGACCTATGCGCTGCGCGGATTGTTGCCGCTGCACATCCTGATGCTGTCCGCCCTGATCGGTCCGTGGCAGATCATTGCGATGGCGCTGGGCTCACGGCTGTTTCACATGGCCTCCGAGCGCACCTATCGGCGCGTCGCCTATGTCATCGTGGCGCTCGCGGCCATCGGCAGCATGCCGCTCTGGGATGCACTTTTGAAATAGCAAGCCGCCTGTCTGCATTCACCGGATGCAAATGCGGCGGTCGCCTGCAGGCGACCGACCTGCTAACGAGGCGCCCGCTTCTGTCGGGTTTTTCATATGTTCGCACTGCCAAACGTCGAGACCTTCACAGCGGTCGTCGCGGACCACAGGTTCGCGCTTGCCGCAGCCGTTGCCGTTTTATCGGGCCTTGTGCGCGGCTTTTCCGGTTTTGGCTCGGCGCTGATCTACATCCCGCTGGTCAGCGCGATCTACGAGCCGCGCATCGGGGTGATCACATTGCTGCTGATCGATTTCGTTTGCGGCACGCCCTTCGCCTTCCGCGAGGCGCGCCGCTGCAACTGGCCGCAATTGCTGCCGGTCGCGATCGGGGCGATCCTCTGCATCCCGCTCGGAGCAATGGCCCTGCAATATGCCGATCCGATCTGGCTGCGCTGGGCGATGGCGGCGCTCATCGCCCTGCTGCTCGCGGTGCTGGCGAGCGGCTGGCGCTATCGCGTGACGCCGCGCTTGCCGGTCTCGCTGGGCGTGGGCGCCGTGTCGGGCCTCGGCGCCGGCGCGGTGCAGATCGCCGCTCCCGCGGTGCTGATCTACTGGCTCGGCGGCACCAGCAGCGCCGTCGTGATCCGCGCCAACATGATGGTGTATTTCATCCTGCTGGAGATCGTCTCGATCGGGACCTACTGGACGCGCGGTCTGTTGACCAGCGACACCGTCATTCTGTCGTTGCTGCTCGGGCCGCTCTTCATCGTCGCAATGGCGGCTGGGGCGCTGATGTTCCGCGCCTCCGCCGAGGAAACCTATCGCCGCGTGGCCTACCTGATCACCGCAGTGTCGGCGATTCTCGCGCTGCCGATATTCGACGGCCTGTTCCGCTAGACGCTCAGGCGCTCATCTTGGCCATGAGCGAATCGGAGACCTCGAAGTTGGCATAGACGTTCTGCACGTCATCGTTTTCTTCGAGCGTCTCGATCAGGCGCAGCAGCTTCTCGCCCTGCTCGTCGTCGACCGACAGCGTATTCTGCGGCTTCCAGGTCAGCGCCGCCTTGCGCGGCTCGCCGAATTTGGCTTCCAGCGCCTTGGCGACTTCCGCCAGCGAATCCTGCGCCGTGTAGATGACGTGGCCGCTTTCGTCGGAGACGACATCCTCGGCGCCGGCCTCGATCGCCGCTTCCAGCATGGCGTCGGCGCTCGCCTTGTCGGCATCGAACTCGACCTGGCCGACCCGGTCGAACATGAAGGAAACCGCGCCGGTTTCCGCCAGGTTGCCGCCGCTCTTGGTGAAGCTGGCGCGCACCTCGCCGGCCGTGCGGTTGCGGTTGTCGGTCAAGGCCTCGACGATGATGGCGACGCCGCCGGGGCCATATCCCTCGTACCGCACTTCGTCATAGTTCTCGGTATCCGAACCCTGACTCTTCTTGATGGCGCGTTCGATATTGTCTTTCGGCATGTTCTCCGCACGGGCCGCG
>JAEWCJ010000425.1 GCA_023390695.1 Pseudomonadota bacterium
ACCTAATCCCTCCCCCGCTTGCGGGGGAGGAGGCGAGGACCGAAAGGTCCGAGCCGGTGGGGGTAACACATACCTGACGCAGGATTAAGACACCCCACCCGGCGAGATGCGCTCGCCATACCTCCCGCTTGCAGCGGAGGTATGGCAGAGCCTTACCTCCGCCGGTTCACCAGGAACAGGCCGGCAATCACCAGCGCGACGGCGCCGGCAAAGGCCGGGGTGATGGGATCGCCCATGACGAAATGCCCGGCCGCCACCCCGAATAACGGGGTGAGGAAGGTGAAGGCCGACAGCCGGCTCGCCGAATAGGTGATGATCAGCCAGAACCAGATCAGGAAGGTGAGGCTGACGATCCACACGGTCTGCCAGAGCAGCGAGATCACCGGCACCCATCCCGGCATCGCCTGCATCGTCTCGCCGAACATCCAGGCGGCGAAGCCGAATACCGGCACCGACACCACGAGCTGATAGAGCAGGGTCTTTTCCGCGCTGGCGCGGTTGAGCGATGACGCCTTGATGACGAGCGTGGTCAGCGCCCAGCCGATGCCGGAGGTCAGGGCCATGAGATCGCCGAGCCACTGGTCCGGATCGCCGGTCGGCGTCGGCACGCCGAATGCAAGCAGCAGACCGGAGAATGACAGCAGCAGGCCGGCCCATTGCGACAGGCGGAAGTGATCGCCGGGAACCAGCCAGCGCGCACCGATCACCACCACAAAGGGAGCGACGTAGAGGAAAATCACCGCGCGGCTCGCGGTCGTGTAGAGCAGGCCGCGATACAGAAAACTGAATTCGACGGCGAACAGAAGCCCGACCAGCAAGCCGGCCGGCAGCGTGCCGTCGCGCAGATCGAGCGAATGCCCGCGCAGCCAGGCCCACAGGCCGATGATTACGGTGCCCCCGGCCGAGCGGATGGTGGCCTGGATCAGCGGCGGGATATCCGGCAGCGCGAACTTGATCGCGACCTGGTTGAAACCCCAGCACAGGCACAGAAACAGGATCAGCGCGACGGCACCGGCGTCGAGATGGCGCGGCGCGGCGGCAGCCACGGGCTGGGCAGTGGTCGACATCAAGGAAATCCCGGCAGAATAGGCTGCGATGTTTTAGCGAAGCCCGACGGCAAACGATATGGCTGCGCTCACATGGCCGGCATGAGTCTTCCCTCCCCCCGCTGCGCCGGGAGAGGCGACACGATTTCTATTTTCCGCGGCAATGGCTGCACATGCCGGAAATCTCGATCACCGGTGCTTTCGGCGCGAAGCCGGCGGAGCGGGCGGCGGCCTTCAGCGAATCCGCCACCGCCTGCGACGGCGCCTCGCCGACCGTGCCGCAATGTTCGCAGATCAGGAACACCACCATCTCGTCGGAGTCGTGATTGTGCCCGCAGGCGACGAAGGCATTGCGGCTTTCGATGCGGTGCACGAAGCCCTGCTGCATCAGGAAATCGAGCGCACGATAGACGGTGATCGGCGCATGACGCGAGCCGTCGCGCGCGGTGCGCTCGATGATGTCGTAGGCGCCGAGCGGCTTGTGACTGGCGAGCAGCGATTCCAGCACCTGCCGCCGCACGGGGGTGAGCCGTTGCGAACGCGCCTGGCAGAGCCGTTCCGCATGCGCCAGCGCATCCGCGCTGCAGCGGGCATGGTCGTGGTCGGGAGCGTGAAAGACCGGCGCATTCATGGGCATCCCCACCATATCGGTACGATCCGCCGAAAGGCAAACACGCCCCGTTAGCCCTTTTGCTGCATTGCAATAATTAGTTGTTGCAATGCAAAAATATGAGCCTACCTTCAGCTTGGGCGCTTATCGCGGGTCATTCCCGCAGAGATGGGTCAGACGGCCGATGCTGAAGGGTGTTTCCCAAGGTCTTAACCGGCTTTTGACGGGCGCCGAGCGCTCCGGAACCAAACGGGTCAATCTCGCGCTGCAGGGTGGCGGCGCGCATGGCGCTTTCACCTGGGGCGTGCTCGATCACCTGCTCGAAGATGGCCGCTTGTCGATTGCCGGCATTTCCGGCGCCTCGGCGGGGGCGGTGAATGCGGTGATGCTGGCGGACGGGCTCGCGCGCGGCGGGCCGGAGGAGGCGCGTACGCGGCTCGCCGATTTCTGGCGCGAGGCGAGTCTTGCCGGCAAGCTGCCAGGCGCCCAGCGCAGCGCGCTGGAACAGTGGTTCGCACTCCTGCCGGCAAACACCTCGCCGCTGCAATTATTCATGGACACGATGGGACGCTTCATGTCGCCCCACGATTTCAATCCGCTCAACATCAATCCGCTGAGGGATCTGATCGCGCGCTTCGCAGATTTCGAAGCGATCCGCGACTTCACGGCGCTGCAGCTCTTCATCTCGGCGACCAATGTGCGCACCGGGCGGCTGCGCGTGTTTCGGCGCGAGCATCTGACCGCCGACGTGGTGATGGCCTCGGCCGCGCTGCCGATGATGTTCCGCGCGGTGGAAATCGACGGCGAGCCTTACTGGGACGGCGGCTTCACCGGCAATCCGCCGATCCTGCCCTTTCTCAACGCCAACGAGATCGACGACGTGCTCCTGGTGCAGATTTCGCCGCTGCGGCGCGACAAGGTGCCGGCCACCGCGCGCGACATCCTGCACCGGGTCAACGAGATCACGTTCAATTCCGCGCTCGATACCGAGTTGCGGGCGCTCGACTATATCGGCCGCATGGCCGCCGCCGGCAACGGCCGCGCGCGCAGCATCAACGTGCATCGCATCGTGCTGGAAAGCGTCGGCACGCGGCTGACCATGGGCAGCCGGCTGAAGACCGACCGGGATTTCCTCACCCAGCTGCCTCGTGCCGGCCGCCGCGCCCCGCCGCGCGGTGAC
>JAEWCJ010000437.1 GCA_023390695.1 Pseudomonadota bacterium
GAGGTGACCGTTCCGTGGAACGGTCGAACCCTGTGCGATTGCCGGCTTGATGAGGAGTAAAAACCCCGCCGCATTGCTGCGGCGGGGTGCGATCTGAACGTCTGCCTCGAACGACGCTTACGCCAGCGCCGCCTTCACCCGCTCCGGCGTGAACGGCATGTGCCGCAGCCGCTTGCCGGTCATGGCGAACAGCGCGTTCGACACGGCGCCGCCGATCAGCGGCAGCGCCACTTCGCCGATGCCGGTCGGGCGGTTGGTCGAATGCACGATCTTGGTGATGATCTCCGGCGTCTCCGACATGCGCAGCACTTCGTAGTCGGAGAAGTTCGATTGCTCGACCTCGCCTTTCGCCAGGGTCATGCGCTCCTTGAGCATCTGGCTGATGCCGTAGATCACGTTGCTCTCGGTCTGCGAGATCACGATGTCCGGATTGATGACAATGCCGGGATCGACGGTCGACCAGAATTTATGTGCCCGGATCGCCCCGGTATTGCGATCGAGCGATATTTCGATCACTGCCGCCGACGGCGTTCCGACCACATAGGCGAAGGAAAAGCCGAGAGCGCGGCCTTCGGCCGGCTTCGAGCCCCAGTTCGCCAGTGTCACGCATTCCTCGATGACCTTGGTCGCCCGCGGATCGTTCTTGAGCAGGCTGAGCCGCAGCTGCACAGGATCGATTTTCTGTTCGGCCGCGATCTCGTCGAGGAAAGCTTCGACCACGAACTTGTTGTAGCCGGCACCGATCGAGCGCCACGCCGCCAGCGGCGCGCCGCGCCGTTCGCGGACATATTCCACCGCCTTGTTCTCGACCTCGTATTGATGCTCGGCGCCTTCGAGCGTCAGCGGATCGAGGCCCTTGGCGGCTTCGAGGCGGGCCGGGGCGACATAGCCGGTCACCGCTTCGCCGACGAGCTTGTGTTTCCAGGCGATGACATTGCCCTGCTCGTCGAGGCCGGCCTGCATGTAATGCGCCGTCATCGGGCGCATCTTGGCCGACTTCACATCCTGCTCGCGGGTCCAGATCAGCTTGACCGGCTTTTTGGTTTCCCTGGCGAGCTGCAGCACATAGGGCAGCAGGTCGACCTGTGCCCGCCGGCCATATCCGCCGCCCAGATATTGCTGATGGAAGCGGATCTTGTCGGGCGTGGTCTTCAGGATCGCGGCGGCGACGTTCACGACGACGCTCGGCCCCTGCGTGCCGGTCCAGATTTCCGCCTCATCGCCTTTCTCGCTCACCCGCGCGGTGATGTTCATCGGCTCCATCTGCGCGTGGTAAACATAGTCCGCCTTGTATTCGGCGGTGATCACCTTGGCGGCCTTTGCCAAAGCGGCATCGGCATCGCCCTTGGGATGATAGGCGAGACCCTTCTCGTCGGTCTTGCGGGCGCGTGCCGAATATTCGTCCAGCGCCTTCACGCTGTCGAAGCCGGCGGTGGCGCCGCCTTTCCAGGTGACTTTCAGGATGTCACGCCCGTCGAACACGGACTCGACGGAATTGCCGATCACCGCGACCGCATCTTTCAGTCTGACGATCTGGGTGACGCCACGCACGGCCTTCGCCGCGGCGTCGTCGACGCTGTCGACCTCTGCACCCTCGATCGGCGTCTTCAGCAAGGTAGCGTAGACCATGCCCGGCACCTGCACGTCGATGCCGAACGATGCCGATCCGTTCGTCTTCGACGGAATGTCCAGCCGTTTCTCGTTCTTGCCGATGATGCGGTAATCGGACGGCTTCTTGAGATCGGCCTCGGTGATCGCCGGCAGCTCTGCAGGCACGGTGGCAAAGCCCGCGATCTCGCCATAGCTCATCTTGCGGCCGCTGGCACCGTGCACTACCATGCTCGCTTCCGTCGTCAGTTCGGAAAGCGGCACATTCCAGCGCGACGCGGCCGCCTGCATCAGCACACGGCGCGCCTGGGCGCCGGCGATGCGGGCCTTGTCCCAATAGCCTTCCGTGGTCTTGCTGGCCACGGTGTAGACAATGCCGCCGAGCTTGGGATTGCCGAAAGTCTTGGCATCGGGCGGCGAAAAGACCGCTGTCACTTTCGACCAGTCGGCATCGAGTTCCTCGGCAATTACCATGGGCACGCCGGTCATCACGCCCTGTCCCATTTCGGCGGCGGGCGCCTGGATGGTGATCGTGCCGTCGGTGGCGATGGTCACCCAGCCACCGATGGTCTGCGCCGAGCGTCCGCTCGCGGCCATGACGTCATCGGATTTCGCGGTCATGAAACCGCCGACCGCGAAGCTGAATGTCAGACCGGCGCTGCCGCCGACAAAGCTGCGGCGCGTAAGATTGAGATCGTGTTCGGTCATGGCTCAGGCCTCCTTCGCGGCGCGCTCGATGGCGCGCACGATGCGCGGATAGGTTCCGCAGCGGCAGAGATTGCCGTCCATGTGCTCGACGATCTGCTCGCGCGTCGGCGTTTTCGTTTTCGCGAGCAGTTCGGCTGCCTGCATGATCTGGCCGGACTGGCAATAGCCGCATTGCGGCACCTGCTCGACGATCCAGGCCTTCTGCAGCGGATGCTCGCCCTTCTCGGACAGGCCCTCGATGGTCGTCACCTTGCGGCCCTCGACCTGCGACAGCCGAAGCTGGCAGGAGCGGACCGCCTTGCCGTCGACATGCACCGTGCAGGCGCCGCAGGCGCCGACCCCGCATCCATACTTCGTCCCGGTGAGCTTGAGATGTTCGCGAACGACCCAAAGCAGCGGCGTATCCGGCTCCGCTGTTACGCGCACGGCTTTGCCGTTGACCGTTAACATGACCTCCGTCATGTGCCTCTCCCTGAAATTGCTTATTTGTCTGTTGGCGGGCACATCCCGCTATTGGAACTATACCAAAGAAAAGAAGTCTCGCATCATCGTAGCGTCGGCCCACACGGGAAGTTATGAGTTGCGATGGGCATGCGACGAGGACGAGAACACGTGAGCAATTCTCCGCGCGAATTCTTGAACACCCTGTTCCGCACCGCGATTGCTGCGGCGCACCCGGCGCACTGTCTTACCACTCACCTCCCCGCGCCGCCCAAGCGCGGCCGTCTGATCATTCTCGCGGCCGGCAAGGCCGCCGGCTCGATGGCCGAAGTCGCGGAACGGTTTTATCTGGAAGCGCACGGCGTTCCGGCGGACCGGCTTGTCGGACTGGCGGTCGCGCGTCACGGTTACGGGCGCCCCACCAAAGTCATCCGGGTGATTGAGGCCGGTCATCCGGTGCCGGACGGCGCCGGCCTCGCGGCCACCATGCAGACGCTGGAGCTTGCCGCCGGCGCCACTGCGGACGATCTGGTGCTGGTGCTGGTCTCCGGCGGCGCGTCGGCGAACTGGATCGCACCGATCTCGCCGCTTTCTCTCAACGAGAAGCAGGCGGTGACGCGCGCGCTGCTGCGGTCAGGCGCGGCGATTGACGAGATCAACACCGTCCGCAAACACCTGTCGCAGATCAAGGGCGGCCGCCTCGCGCGGGTCGCGCATCCGGCCCGCGTGATCGCTCTCGGCATTTCCGATGTGCCCGGCGACGATCCGGCGGTGATCGGCTCGGGGCCGACCGTGCCCGATCCGACGACGCTCGCCGACGCACGCGCCATCCTCGCGCGCTACCGGCTGGATGTTCCTGAAAGTGTGCATGGAATTCTCGCTGATCCGGCCAACGAATCGCCGAAACCCGGCGACGAGGTTTTCAAGCACACGGAATTCCACCTCGTTGCGCGGCCGGCCGATTCCTTTCGCGCCGCGGAGGCGGCCATCAAGGCCGCCGGCTATGACTATGTTTTTCTTGGCGATCAGGTCGAAGGCGAAGCGCGCATCGTCGCCGCCGAGCAGGCGAAGATGGCACGTGAACTCGCCGCCGCCGGCCGCCGCGCCGTCATCGTGTCGGGCGGCGAACTGACCGTCACTATCAAGGGTCAGGGCCGTGGCGGCCCCAATCAGGAATATGCCCTCGCCCTGGCGCAAGCCCTGGACGGCGCATCCGGAATCGCCGCCCTCGCCGGCGACACCGACGGCACCGATGGCGGCGGCGGCGCAGCCAGCG
>JAEWCJ010000444.1 GCA_023390695.1 Pseudomonadota bacterium
TGTTTAAGAGAAAGCACCAGAGACGGCTCACCAAACGCCGCCACATCGAACGGGGAGATCAGCACCGCCCCGGCAACAGCCCCACTGAGCACCGACTGGAAGCGCGTCGGCGTATCGCCAATATAAAAAATATTGACGTCCTTCTCAGGATCGAGCCCGGCCTCCTTCAAGGCAGAACGCAGAACCTTGGTGGCTGAAGCGCCGTTCGTGCTTGACGCTACTTTCTGCCCCTTAAGCTCGGCTATCGACTTGATCGGCTTTCTAACAAAAAGGCTATAGGTCGGCAGCTTATTGAACACCATTACGATCTGCAGATCCGCGCCGCGCTCAATAGCACCGCGCAGCGACAATCCGAGGATTTGCGTAACATCGACCTGACCGGAAACAGCGGCCATGACGCCGATGTGACCTTCATATTCCGCCGATCAAGCTTGATGTTGTGCTTGTCGTAGAAACCGAGATCCTGCGCAATCAGGTAAGGCATCGACTCCACGGAAAGAGCCGACATGTGAAGCTTCACTTCGTCCGCAGCCCAAACTTTTTCGGTTGCGGATGCCGCAAGACAGACTCCCGTGACGAGGGCTGAAAGCAATAACTTGCGCAACATGATGATCCTCCCTTTTTTAAACTTTGTTGCTTATGCTGCTTTCTTCCTATTCAAGTAACTTGAATTAGTCAACCGGGGGATTTAGTGCAGCTCCACAGCTATTTCTGCGGACGTTTCGAAATCGTCGTATATAAAAATCTTGAAACGACAGGGACCCAATTATGACTGCGAAACAGCCAGCCGATGCTGTCGAAACAATCTTTCCGGTTCAGTTCGGAAGTCACGTTCGCTACGCGCAAGGCGTCAAAGCCGGCCCATGGGTGTTCGCCACCGGACATCTTGCACAAGATTATCATAGCGGGATTGCGCGTGAGGTCGCGGAATCCGATCGCCCCTTTTCCCGCAATGGAAGAGCCTCGCGCGAAGCACGGGCTGTGCTGCGGAATATTGGCGCAGTGCTCAGTCAAGGAGACTGCGACTATACCGACACAGTTCGGCTGGACCAGTTTTACACGGCCCCCGCAAGCGTTGTGCACTACCAACGCGAGCGCCGTCAGGTATT
Organism: Pseudomonadota bacterium; assembly: GCA_023390695.1. Next base: position 1,110 of record JAEWCJ010000444.1, read on the forward strand.
GACGGCGCATATCCCTCCCAGCACCTCGGTGATTGCAAAAGGCTTTGTCTTGCCCAATGCTTGCATCAGCGTAGATGCGATTGCCTATCGCACGGACGATAGCGCTGGAATTGCCACGTTTGACCGCATCGACATCGCGGCCGCGAAGAGCTCTGGTTACAAACCATCCCTACGCGCCGGTCCGCTCGTATTCGTAGCCGGGGCGACTGCAGAAGCCCAGGCCGGGGAGCCGAGCATTGGCGGAATTGCGATTGACGCGCACCCGCATGAAGGTCGCAGATGGCAAAGCGTGCCGATCATAACCCAGACCCAGTATGTGATGGAAAGAAAACTGATTCCTGCACTGGAGCTGGCGGGATCATCGCTCGCCAATGTCGTCAAGGCGCAGGTCTATCTAACTGACAAGGCGGACTTAGATTTCTTCAGCCAGGTTTGGTTTGATTATTTTGGCAACAAACCACCAGCAACCACCATCATTCCTTGTTCCGACAGCAGTCTTGCAGTCGAAGCCGCATGCATCGAAATCAATCTTCTCGCAGTCGCCGATGACGCCGGCCTGCCCATCGAAAGATTCGGTCAAGGCTTGCTGCCCGGCTTCGATCATTATCCAGCCGCGACTAAAGCTGGAGACTTGCTATTCATTTCGGGGCTTCTGGCGTACGGGCCGAATGGTCTTGCTGCAAGACGGGATTTAGACCAGCCATATTTTGCGTCTCATCCGCAAGCACAGGCCGAGCATATCCTCGGGACCGCGGAACAAATTTGCGGCATGGCCGGCACATCGCTTAAAAAGGTGGTGCGCGCTCATCAATTCCATACCGATATCAGCGAATTCTATGCCATCCATCAGGCTTGGCGTGCATATGCATCTGACTTGCACGTTCCCTTCTCCGCCATTGAAATGGGCAGCCGATTCCCGATCCAGGACGCAACCGTACTCATGGACTTGTGGGTGTATGCCCCGGACAAGACGTAAAACGATCAGCGCCCTCTTGCGAAACAAGCCACCGAAATACGATGAAAAAACCTCGCATACTCCTGATTTCTCTTGGCGGCACCATCACCATGACGAAGGGCACGGAGGCTGGAATTACGCCAACTTTGACGGCGACGGATCTTATCCGTTCGATTCCGGCTCTTGAGACGATAGCCGAACTGGAAACGCTATCTCATTTTGGATTGCCTGGCGCCTCTTTGACACCGACGCACCTGATAGCCATTGCGAACACTGTGCGAGATAAATTCGCCGACGGCGTTTGCGGCGCAGTGATTGTTCAGGGAACCGACACGATTGAGGACACAGCGTTCATACTTGATCTGCTGTTGAGCAGTGATCAACCTGTCGTTGTGACCGGCGCGATGAGAGGCCCCGAATCGCCCGGAGCCGATGGCCCGGCAAATATCTTGTCGGCTGTCTTGGCGGCAGGATCGTCCACGCTACGCAGCACAGGTACAACGGTTATTCTAAATGATCAGATTCATGCCGCACGCCTGGTTCAAAAATCAAATACTGTTACGCCTTCAGCGTTCACATCACCTTCAGCAGGACCAATCGGATTTATTGCGGAAGGTGTAGCACACCTGTGCCTGCGTCCCGCACACGCCTCGCTAGCGTTTGACTTGCCCAACGACACTGTTCCGAAACCCGTTGCGCTTGTCAGCTTGGGGCTCGGTGAAGACGGACGTATTTTGAATACGCTGGCCGATCTCGGTTATTCAGGCGCCGTGATTGAGGGAATGGGCGCCGGGCATATACCTTCAGCCGCCGTCCGGTCGGTCGCCGAGCTCGCCCAAAAGATGCCGGTAATCCTCAGCACACGAGTCAGAAGCGGGCCTGTCTTTACAAGCACATATGGTTTTCCAGGCTCTGAGATCGACTTGATAAGTCGCGGCCTTATTCCAAGCGGATATCTCAGCTCTTCAAAGTCCCGCCTGTTGTTAAGCCTCCTCTTGTCGGCACGGAAATCTAGACAAGAAATCTCCGATACATTTGATCAGCTGGCCTCTATTTTTCTGAACACGATACAAACGTAGAAAATTGGTCGTAAGTGGCCTGAGGTTTATTCCAATCTCCGATGTTGGTTATTTTTAAGAAACTGCGGGGTGTATGCTCATTATTACTCGACTATGGAGCCCGGAGAGCCCCAAGTGGGTGACGCCGTCCTCAGGCAACCTAAGTGCAGGCTATGCTTCAGGCTCATTTGCGTCTGAAACATTGCAAGACGATACCCATCGCTCGATCGAGAAGCTGGGACGCGCGGTGAAAAATTTACCTGAAGTACACACATCTTAGGTTGCAGCCGAAGCTCCTAGCGTCAAACTTTGCGAAGACATAATTTAAATAAACGTACGTGCGGAGATAATACTGATTCGCTCGAGCAGGAATTACCGCACCAAACGGTATCTCATTGATACAACGGACCCATCCTCCGATAAAAAAGGCGCAACTCTTCACCCTGGACTGGGCAACATCGGAGCGACCTTGTAAGTTGCAGGCAGATTAAGCGGCCTATAGGACGCCACCGCCTCCATCCTATCGATCACTGACTCGTGGATATATGAGTTCTCCGGGATCAGACGCGGCTGGAGACGCAGAGACTGACGTGGCGCTGAAGATCCGCCGAATTCCCCGCAGAAATCGCGACTATTCCGGAGAGACACCCACGTCGCCGAAACCGGCGCACGGACTGGCTGGGGCGCCTGGATTCGAACCAGGGAATGGCGGAATCAAAATCCGCTGCCTTACCACTTGGCTACGCCCCAACATTGTCAGGATGGCCTCGGCCCGTCCGGGGTGTCTCCGGTCCGCTTCGGCGCGCGGAAACTAGCGGTGTCTGCCGCCGCAATCAACGCTTCCGCCAACTTTTCTGCCCGCCCGTCCCGCGATTGACGCCCGGAATCGGCTGGACTAGCCCTGCGCAAGCGCCAGAATGCGTCTGTTGCGGGAGAAATACATGAGCTATCGCGCGCCGGTGGACGATATCGCCTTTGCCCTCACCCACAGCGCCGGCCTGGGCCGGGCGCTCGACCAGGGCCTTTACGGGGATCTGGCCGCCGGCGACGTCCAGGCGGTGCTGGCCGAAGCCGGCCGCTTCGCGACCGACATCCTTAGCCCCCTCAACCGGCCCGGCGACACGCACGGCGCCGTCCTGAAAGACGGCCATGTGATCCTGCCGCCCGGCTGGAAGGATGCCTATACCGCTTGGGCGGCCGCCGGCTGGAACGGCCTCGCCTCCCCCGAGCCATGGGGCGGCCAGAATCTGCCGCGCGCGCTCAACGCCGCCTGCATCGAGATGTGGAATTCCGCCGCCATGGCCTTCGGCCTCGGCCCGATCCTCACCATGGCCGGCATCGACGCGCTGGCGCAGCATGGCTCCGACGATCTGAAGCAAAAATATCTCGGCAAGCTCGTCAGCGGCGAATGGATGGGCACCATGCAGCTCACCGAGCCGCAGGCTGGCTCCGATGTCGGCGCGCTGCGCGCCAAGGCCGAGCGCGCGGGCGACGGCACCTACAAAATCACCGGCCAGAAGATCTTCATCACCTATGGCGAGCACGATCTCACCGACAACATCATCCATTTCGTGCTCGCCCGCCTGCCCGATGCGCCGCCCGGCACCAAGGGCATTTCGCTGTTCCTGGTTCCGAAATTCCTGTTGAACGCCGACGGCACGCCGGGCGCGCGCAACGACGTGCGGGTGCATTCGCTCGAGCACAAGCTCGGCATCCACGCCTCCCCCACCTGCACCATGGTCTATGGCGACAACGGCGGCGCCACCGCCTTCCTGATCGGCGAAGAGAATGCCGGCATGGCCTGCATGTTCACCATGATGAACGAGGCGCGGCTGGCGGTCGGCCTGCAGGGCGTCGCCATCGCCGAGCGCGCGTTTCAGCAGGCGCTTGCTTACGCGCAGGAGCGCAAGCAGGGCCGCGCGTCCGGCATGAAGGCCGACCAGTCGGTCGCCATCATCGAACATATCGACGTGCGCCGCATGCTGCTCACCATGCAGGCGATGACGCGCGCGGCGCGCGCCATCTGCTATGCGAATGCGATCGCGCTCGACATCGCCCATCGCGGCAAGGACGAGGCGGCGCGCAAGGCCGGCAACGACCGCGCCGCCCTGCTCACGCCGGTCGCAAAGGCCTTCTCCACCGATATCGGCATCGAGGTCGCCTCGCTCGGCATCCAGGTGCATGGCGGCATGGGCTTCATCGAGGAGACCGGCGCGGCCCAGCATCTGCGCGACGCCCGCATCACCGCGATCTATGAAGGCACCAACGGCATCCAGGCGATCGATCTCGTCACCCGCAAATTGCCGCTCAACGGCGGCGCCACCGTGAAGGCTTATATAAATGAGCTGCGCGACATCGCCGCGCGCGTGCAGGCGGCCAACGATCCCGCCTTCGGAACCACCGCCGCCAGACTGAACGCGGCGCTCGACGATCTCGACCGCGCCACCGGCTGGCTGCTCGCACAACTGCAAGGCGCGCCGCAGACCGCGCTGGCCGGCGCGACGCCGTATCTGCGCCTGTTCGGCACCATTGCCGGCGGCTGCCTGCTCGCCGAGGAAGCGCTGGCTGCGCTCCGCGTCGGCGACGGCGCCGCGCGCGCCTCCGAGCGCGTGGCGCTGGCGCGTTTCTGCGCCGAGAATATCGTGGTGCAATCGAGCGGCCTTGCCGCCGCCGTCACCGACGGCGCCGACAGCGTCGTCTCCGCGCCCCTGCCGGAGGCCGCCGCGTGAACGACATGTCCGCTTCTCCCGTTCTGGTCGGCGACGACGGCGCCGTCCGCGTCATCCGCATGAATCGCGCGGACAAGAAGAACGCGCTCACCGGCGAGATGTATGCCGCCATGGCCGATGCGCTGGCCGGTGCGAACAAGTCCGCCGCCATTCGCTGCGTGCTCATCGCCGGCGCGCCGGGCGTCTTCTGCGCCGGCAACGATCTGCACGACTTTCAGCGCGCGACCGAAGACGAAGAGGGCCTGAGCGAACCGATCCTGCGCTTCCTGCATGCGCTCGCCGGCTGCCGCAAGCCGCTGGTCGCCGCCGTGCAGGGTGCGGCCATCGGCGTCGGCACGACGATGCTGCTGCATTGCGATTACGTGGTCGCGGCAAGCGATGCGCGTTTCGCGACGCCCTTCGTCAGTCTCGGCCTCGTGCCGGAAGCCGCCTCCAGCCTGCTTGCGCCACGCCTGATGGGGCAACGTCATGCCTTCGCACTCTTGGCGATGGGAGAAGCGCTGAACGCGGAGGACGCGCGCATGTCCGGCCTCGTCAACAGGATCGTCGCTGCCGCCGAGGTCGATGCCGAAGCGATGAAAGCCGCGCAGAGGATCGCCGCTTTGCCGCCGGACGCCGTGCTCGCCACACGCCGGCTCATGCGCGGCGCCCCGGACGACATCATGGCGCGCATCGACGAGGAAGCCGATTACTTCAAGGTGCGGCTGCAATCGGAGGAAGCGAAAGCGGCCTTCAAGGCGTTTTTCGAGCGGAAGAAGTGACAATTACTTCGTCATGCCCGCGCTTGTCGCGGGCATCCACGTCTTACATGCCACAGCAAGGCGTGGATGGCC
>JAEWCJ010000084.1 GCA_023390695.1 Pseudomonadota bacterium
CGTCGCGCTCGGCCTCGTCTTTGTGCTGGAGGGCTTGCTGTTCGCGGCCTTTCCCGAGAGCACCAAGCGCGCCATGGCGAGCGTCCTGGAGGCGCCCGACGCCACGCTGCGAATCGTGGGGATCGCCTCCGCCCTGATCGGCGTGTTGCTGATCTGGGTCATTCGCGGCTAGCGGCACACGGCTTTTGTGAGCAGCCGCAGGGAGCGTCCCGGGTCGCTTTTCCGCCTCAATCCGTACCCTAATTGCGGGGTCCGGCTACGCCCTTGCGCCGGTGCCGCAGCGGGGGCAGTGTGAAGCAAAGCCGCTCTCCAGGAGATCTGAAGCCCATGTCCGCAACCGTCGTCCGATACGTAAAAGCCGCGCGCCGGCCGCTGCTCGCCGCGTTCGCCGCAGCCGCCTTGCTCGCGCCGGTGCTGACAGCGCCGGCCGCCGCGCGCGGGCCGGAAGGGATTGCGGATGTCGCCGAAACGGTGATCGACGCGGTGGTCAATATTTCCACCTCGCAGAAGGTCGAAGGCGCCACGCGTCCGCCCGCGCGCGGCGGCCAGCAGGGCCAGAACCAGACGCCGCAGGTGCCGCCCGGTTCGCCCTTCGAGGAATTCTTCGAGGAGTTCTTCAAGAACCGCCGTGGCCAGGGCGAGCAGGGTGAGAACCAGAACCGCGGGCCGCGCCGGGTGAGTTCGCTCGGCTCTGGCTTCGTCATCGAGGCGTCCGGCCTTGTCGTCACCAACAATCACGTCATCGCCGAAGCCGACGAGATCACCGTGGTGTTCAACGACGGCTCCCGCCTGAAGGCGGAGATCGTCGGTCGCGACCAGAAGACCGACCTGGCGTTGCTGCGGGTGAAGCCGGAGAAGCCGCTGACGGCGGTGAAATTCGGCGACTCCGAGAAGCTGCGGCTGGGTGAATGGGTGATCGCGATCGGCAATCCGTTCAGCCTGGGCGGTTCGGTCTCCGCCGGCATCGTGTCGGCGCGCAACCGCGACATCAATTCGGGCCCCTACGACAATTACATCCAGACCGACGCCGCCATCAACCGCGGCAATTCGGGCGGCCCGCTGTTCAATCTCCAGGGCGAAGTCATCGGCGTGAACACCGCGATCATCTCGCCGTCCGGCGGCTCGATCGGCATCGGCTTCGCCGTGCCCTCGAAGACCGTGGTGTCGGTGATCGACCAGTTGCGCGAGTTCGGCGAGACCCGCCGCGGCTGGCTCGGCGTGCGCATTCAGGAAGTGACCGACGATATCGCCGAGACGCTCGGCCTCAAGCCGGCGCGCGGCGCATTGATCGCGGGCATCGACGATCGCGGACCGGCCAAGCCCGCCGGCATCGAACCCGGTGACGTGGTGGTCAAGTTCGACGGCAAGGACGTCAAGGCGATGCGGGATCTGCCGCGTATCGTCGCCGATACCGCCGTCGGCAAGGAAGTCGAGGTCATCATCGTCCGCAAGGGCAAGGAAGAGCGCAAGCTGGTGAAACTCGGCCGGCTCGAGGACGGCGAGAAGCCGCAGCCGGCCTCCGTGCGCGGTAGCACCCCGCAGGACAAGGACAAGACCGTCGTCAAGAAGGCGCTCGGTCTCGACCTCGCCAACATCTCCGAGGATCTGCGCAAGCGCTACAAGATCAAGGAGACGGTGAAGGGCGTGGTGATCACCGCCATCGACCCGTCATCGGCGGCGGCGGAGAAGCGGCTGTCGGTCGGCGACGTGATCGTCGAGGTGGCGCAGGAAGCGGTCGCCAATGCCGACGACTTCCAGAAGAAGATCGACAAGCTCAAGAAGGATGGCCGCAAGTCGGCGCTGCTCCTGGTCGCCAACGCGGCCGGCGAATTGCGCTTCGTGGCGCTCGGCCTGCAGTAATCGGCCAGCAATAAACCGGCTTAGGGCAAGCCGGCAAAAAACCTCCCCGCATGCGGGGTGGTTTTTTGTTTAAACCGCCGTTCAAACTGCCGCGAAATCCGCGCGCCGGTAGCCCTGGATATAAAGCAGAGCCGTCAGGTCGCCGTGGTCGATGCGCGCATGCGCGGCTTCCGCGACGGCGGGCTTGGCGTGATAGGCGACGCCGAGGCCGGCGCGGCCGATCATCGCGAGATCGTTGGCGCCGTCGCCGACCGCGAGCGACTCTTCCAGCGGCACCTGCCGGTAGCGCGCCAGTTCCAGCAGCGTGTCGAGCTTGGCCTCGCGACCGAGGATCGGCTCGTCGACCTCTCCGGTCATCTTGCCGTCCTTGATCAGCAGCGTGTTGGCATGGTTCTCGTCAAAACCGATCATCGCGGCGACCTGCTGGGTGAAGAGGGAGAAGCCGCCGGACACGAGACAGGTATGCGCGCCGTGCCGCTTCATCGTCTCGACGAGGACGCGGGCGCCGGGCGTCAGCGTGATGCGATCGGCGATGACCTCGGCCACCACGGTCTCGGGCAAGCCCTTGAGCAAGGCGACGCGCTCGCGCAGCGCCGGCTCGAAGGCGATCTCGCCGCGCATGGCGCGCTCGGTGATCGCCGAAACATGCGCCTTCAACCCGACCAGATCGGCCAGCTCGTCGATGCATTCCTGGCCGATCATCGTGGAATCCATGTCGGCGACGAACAGCCGCTTGCGCCGGTGCGCCGCAGGCTGCACGACGACGTCGATCGGCGCGCCATCGAGTGCTAGCCCTGTCTA
>JAEWCJ010000115.1 GCA_023390695.1 Pseudomonadota bacterium
ACTGAACGACGAGCTTCAGCTCATCCACGACCGGCTTCACCTTGGAAATCTGCTCGCGCAGCATTTTCCGCATTTCATCCTGCGTCGAGCCGCCCGGCTCGGCGCCGACTTGCTCCATGCGCGCCCGCACGTCGGGATGCTTCGACGCCGCGACGATCTCCTTGTGCAGACGCGCGACGATTGCATCCGGCGTGCCGGCGGGCGCGAAGAACCCGTTCCAGCCCTGCAGCTCCAGGAACGCAAAACCCTGTTCGCGCACTGTCGGCACGTCCGGCAACGCCGGCGAACGGGTCGAACTCTGCACCGCCAGCGGTCGCAGCGCGCCGGATTTGGTGTGCTGCAAGGAGGTGGAGAGCTGATCGCCGCCGAACTGGATGCGTCCGGAAAGCAGTTCCTGCACCATCGGCGCGGCGCCGCGGAACGGTACATGGTCCATCTTGATGCCGGCATCGCGCTTGAGCAATTCGCCGGAGAAATTCATCACGCTGCCCGGCCCCGTCGATCCATAGAACAGCGGATCCTTCGAGGTTTTGGCATGCGCGACAAACTCCTTCAGGTCCTTGACCGGTACGGATGGATGCGCCAGCAGCAACATCGGCACATAGGCGCCGACCGAAATCGGGATGAAGTCCTTCTCGATGTCATGGCGCGAGCGCCCGGCATATTGCAGCGATGAGGTCGTGGTCGAGAAAGTGAGATTGTGGAACAGGAGCGAATAGCCGTCCGGCGCTGCCTTGGCGATCTGGTCAGCACCGAGCGAGCCGCCGGCGCCGCCGACATTTTCGACGACCAGCGTCTGTCCGAGCGATTCACCCATCTTCTGCGCCAGCAGCCGCGCCAGCATGTCGGTCGTTCCGCCGGCCGGGAACGGCACGACGACGCGGATCGGACGGTTCGGATAATCGGCTTGCGCCAGACTTGGCGACGGCAGAAGTGCCATGGCGATGGCGAAGAGCGCCGTCATGAGCGCGCTGCCAATCGCGCGGCGCGTGAGCATTTTCAGATTTGTCGGAGAAAGTATCTTGGTATGCAGTTCACGAACGACAACAATGCCTTCGCTACCCACGCGGGCCTCCCCTGTTTGACGTTTCTCCCATCACGCCCCGGGTTCGAGCCCGGTTTGTCGTGATTAGACGATCATCATAACAGGGTTTTCGATCAGCGTCTTGAAGGCTCCGAGCAGTTCCGCACCGAGCGCACCGTCGACGGCCCGATGATCGCAGGACAGGGTGACGCTCATGATGTGGGCGGCTTCGATCTTGCCGTTCTTCACGACTGCCCGCTCCTCGCCCGCTCCGACCGCAAGGATCGTGGCGTGCGGCGGATTGATGACGGCGGTGAAGTCCTTGATCCCGTACATCCCGAGATTGGACACGGCGGTCGTGCCGCCCTGGTATTCGAAGGGCTTCAGCTTGCGATCGCGCGCGCGCCTGGCAAAGTCCTTCATCTCGTTGGAGATCGCCGACAGCGACTTCGTTTCCGCCTGACGGATGATCGGCGTGATCAGTCCGCCCGGCATCGCCACGGCAACGCCGACATCGGAATGCTTGTGCTTGAGCATGCCGGCATCGGTCCAGCTCACATTCGCGTCCGGAATGCGTTGCAGCGCCAGCGCCAGCGCCTTGATGACAAAGTCGTTGACCGAAAGCTTGTAGGCCGGCTTGCCGTCCTTGTCCTTTGGCGCGGCGGCGTTGATCTCCTCGCGCGCCTCCAGCAGCTTGCCGATATTGCAGTCCATCGTGAGATAGAAATGCGGGATGGTCTGCGTCGACTGCGTGAGGCGCTGCGCGATGGTACGGCGCATGCCATCATGCGGGATGACCTCGTAGGAACCTTCCTCGAACAACGCCCGCACCTGCTCGTCCGACGGACCGGCGGGCGGAACGTAAGCCGCACCCGGCGCCGCGGGAGCCACGCCCGGCGCCTTCAGCCCCTTGCCGGACTGGGCGGCTTCGACGTCGCGCTGAATGATGCGTCCGTGCGGACCGGTGCCCTGAATGCGGAATACGTCGATCCCCGCTTCCCTGGCGAGGCGGCGCGCCAGTGGTGACGCGAAAACCCTGTTGCCGCTCTGCGGCGCCGGTGCCGCGGCGGGTGCTGCGGGTTGCGATGCAGGTTGTGCGGCAGGCTGCGGCGCAGCCGCCGGAGCCGGCTTCGGCTCGGCAGCCTGGGCCTTTGGCGCCGGAGCGGCACCGGACGCTGCCGCCTTCACATCCTCGCCGTCGGCCGCCAGTACGGCAATCACCTGATTGACCGGCACATCGGCCGTGCCTTCCGGCACCACGATCCTGGCGAGCGTGCCCTCGTCCACGGCTTCGACTTCCATCGTCGCCTTGTCGGTCTCGATCTCGGCGATGACGTCGCCGGACTTCACCGCGTCGCCTTCCTTCTTCAGCCACTTGGCGAGGTTGCCCTTTTCCATCGTGGGCGAGAGCGCGGGCATCAGGATATTGATGGGCATTCGTCTACTCGTTCTGCAATCAACCGGCGGGGCCGATCATGCCGGTATTGGCCGGCGCACTGATTTCGGCGGCGAAGGCATCGCGGATCGCGGCAAGGACCTGCGCCTCCTCCTCGTTCTTTTCCTGCGCATACACACGCGAAACCTGCCGCGCCACGTCGGCGAGCAAGATGCCCCAGGCGCGCGGATCGTTGAATGCGCGGCGCAACATGACATTCAGCGAGCCGTCGACCACACCCGCGCGCAGCACCTCGATGCCGCCCTTGTCGGCGGCCGTCGGCGGGATATGCAAAGCGTCGTAGGGCGCGGTCATGACACTCACCTGTAGGTGACGGCCTTCACAGCCTCGACAATTTCAGCAACCGAGGGCAACGCCAGCTTCTCGAGATTGGCGGCGTAGGGCATCGGCACGTCCTTGCCGGAAATGCGCAAAACAGGTGCGTCGAGATAGTCGAAGGCGTTTTCCATCACGCGCGCGGAAATCTCCGCACCGATGCCGGATTGCGGCCAGCCCTCCTCGATCGTCACGAGGCGGCCGGTCTTCTTCACCGACTCGATGATGGTCTGCGTATCCATCGGACGGATGGTGCGCAGATCGATCACTTCGGCATTGATGTGCTTCTTGGCGAGTTCGTCGGCGGCCTTCAGCGCATAGGTCATGCCGATGGAGAACGACACCAGCGTCACGTGGTTGCCGGGCCGCACCACCTTCGCCTTGCCGATCGGCACGAGATAATCGTCGAGCTTCGGCACCTGAAAGGATTGGCCGTAAAGGATTTCGTTTTCCAGGAAGACGACAGGATTGGGATTGCGGATCGCCGATTTCAGCAGCCCCTTGAAGTCGGCCGCCGTGTAGGGCGCAATCACGATCAGACCCGGAATGTGCGAATACCAGGCGGTGTAATCCTGGCTGTGCTGGGCGGCGACGCGCGCCGCCGCGCCGTTCGGCCCGCGGAACACGATCGAGGATCCCATCTGGCCGCCGGACATGTAGAGGGTCTTGGCGGCGGAATTGACGATCTGATCGATGGCCTGCATCGAGAAATTGAAGGTCATGAATTCGACGATCGGCTTCAGCCCGCCAAAGGCGGCGCCGACGCCGAGACCGGCAAAGCCGTGCTCGGTGATCGGCGTGTCGACCACGCGCTGCGGCCCGAATTCCTGCAGCAGCCCCTGCGTTACCTTGTAGGCGCCCTGATATTCGGCGACCTCCTCGCCCATGACGAACACGCTTTCGTCGCGGCGCATCTCTTCGGCCATCGCGTCGCGCAACGCCTCGCGCACCGTCATGGTCACCATCTCGGTGCCTTCCGGCACGTCGGGCTCGGGCTGCGCTTGCGGCTCCGGCGGCGCCGCAACGGCGGATACGGGCTCGGCCGGCGTCTCGCTCTTTTCAACCGGCGCATCCGGCGCGGCCGATTCCTCGTCCTTCTGCTTCTCGGCAGGGCTTTCCGCCCGTTTGCTTCCGGCTTTGATGTCGGCGGCGTTTTCGCCGTCACCGAGCAGCACGGCGATCGGCGTGTTCACGGCAACATCCGCCGTGCCTTCCGGCACCAGGATCATGCCGAGCGTGCCATGGTCCACGGCAGTGTCTTATACACATCTGACGCTGCCGAC
>JAEWCJ010000143.1 GCA_023390695.1 Pseudomonadota bacterium
GTGCCGGCTGGACCCGCGGACTGCTCGTGCTGGTCCTCGCCGGTCCGTTGCTGGCGATCGCAAGCTATACCGGTTTCTCCCTGGCGCCGCTCGGGCACGGCGCGGTCATCCACCCGGCCTCGGCGGCCCTGGGCGGGCTTCTGCTGGCAACGCTGGTCCTCAAGGAGCCGCTGAGCAGAGCGCGGTTGATCGGCGTGATCGCCATCGTGTGCGGACTGGTGATCTTTGCCGGGGAGGCGATCACCTCAATCGGCGCGCACGCCCTGGCAGGCGATTCGCTGTTCGCCACCGCCGGCCTGATGTGGGCGGCGTTCACCATGTGCCTGCGGCGCTGGGGGATGAGCGGCACCCATGCCGCCGCCATCGTCGGAGCGCTGTCGCTGCTGATCTATGCGCCGCTGCATGCCCTGCTGTTCGGCTTCGACACGATGATCGCCGCCGGCTGGGTCGAGAATCTGATCCAGATCGCCGTGCAGGGGGTGTTCGCTGGTTTGCTGGCGCTGTTCCTGTTTGCGCGCGCGGTGACAGCCCTCGGCGCCGGCCGCGCCTCGACCTTCCCGGCTCTGGTGCCCGGCCTGACCATGCTGATCGGCTTCCTCGCGCTTGGCGAAATCCCGACTCCGATGCAGTTGCTCGGACTGGCGGTCGTGGTGATCGGCTTCCGTTTCGCGATGAAGCCGTAGCGGAACCGCCCCGCGCAGATCAGAGCGTCCTGCAGGTGGTCCACTTTTTCTTCGGACGCTTGAGCTGCGCCTCGTTGCCCTTGATCCAGAAGGTAACGCCGCCCTTGGCGTAACGGGCGCCGGACCCGGAGAGCCGTTGCGGCAAAGACAGCGATTTGCCGTCGAGCTGCAGATAAGCCGACTTCGATTGCGGGAGGAAGGCGGCGGTGAGCTGGCTGCCGTCGGCGCAGGTGTAATTGAAGAATTTCTGTGCAGAGGCGGGAGCCACCGCGCAACCGACAAAAGCCGACACCGATACGAGATATGTCCAGCGCTTCACGTTATTCTCCGTCATGCCGCCTTGCGGCTCGCCAGAAACTCGCCCATGCGGGCGAGGGCCTTGAGAATATTCTCGGTCGAATTGGCGTAGCTCAATCGTACATAGCCTTCGCCGAGAATTCCGAAATCCGGTCCGCCGATGATGGCAACGCCGGCGTCTTCCAGCAGTGCTGAGGCGAGCGGTTTCGCCTGCCAGCCGGTCTGCCTGATATTCGGAAACGCATAGAACGCGCCCTTGGGGGTGGCGCAGGACACGCCGGGAAGCTTGTTCAGTCCCTCGACCACGACTTTGCGCCGCCTGTCGAATTCCGCGACCATGCGGTGCACGTCATCCTGCGGTCCGGTGAGCGCGGCAAGGCCGGCATATTGCGCCGACGCATTGACGCAGGAATGCAGATTGACCGCCAGCTTGCGCGCATAATCGTAAAGCTTGCCCGGCCACACCGCATAGCCGAGCCGCCAGCCGGTCATGGCGTAAGTCTTCGACCAGCCATTGAGCAGGATCAGCCGCTCGCGGATAGAAGGATATGACAGGAGACAGACGTGCCTCTCGCCGTCATAGGTCATCTGGTCGTAAATCTCGTCCGACATCACGCAGACATCCGGCCATGCCTCCAGGCCGGCCACGAGCTTGTCGACTTCGCTCTTCGGCGTCACGCCGCCGGTGGGATTGGCGGGCGAATTGAGAATGAGCAAGCGCGTCTGCGGCGTGATCAGCTTCAGGGTTTCGTCGGCAGAAAAGGCAAAGCCATTCTCTTCCCGGATCGGCACCGGAACCGGCCGGGCGCCGGTGAATTCGATCATCGAACGGTAGATGGGGAATCCGGGATCCGGATAGAGAATGTCGACACCGGGTTCGCCGAACATCAGGATCGACATGAACATGGTCGGCTTGCCACCGGGCATGATCATCACGCTGTCCGGCGAAATATCGACATTGAAGCGCTTGTGCAGATCGGCGGCCACCGCCTCGCGCAATTGCGGAATGCCGGTCGCCGGCGTGTAGCCGTGATGGCCGTCGCGCAATGCCTTGATCGCCGCTTCGACGATGTGATCCGGCGTGCGGAAATCCGGCTGTCCGATCCCGAGATTGACGATGTCGCGGCCCTGCACCGCCAGCGCATTGGCGCGCGCCAGCACAGCGAACGCGTTTTCTTCGCCGATGCGATCGAAAGCTGCGACCGTTCTGAGCATGAGCTTCTCCCAGCGTTCAGCCTACGATCATGACCGACCGGCCGGTCGGCAACAACCCGCTGGGCGTGCGCCGCGCTGCGCAATCATGCGTCGCCATCAACAGCCCGACGGCGCGCAAGGCGCGCAAGCGCTGCACAACACATGACAATCCGCCGGATGGAAAGCCGAACTTGATGACGCCGACGATTCCGTTTGCGACGGCCATGCGCACATCGGCAACGCCTCAACAGAGAATGAATCGCTTCCGATCCTTGAACGAAATCAAAGGCTTCACGGGAATCGGTTGCAGTCCGCCGCCACGCCATGCGAAACATTGTGCATTATGACCTTATGGCTTGAACTGACCATCGTCGTTGGGTTGATCCTGCTCAACGGCTTCTTCGCCATGGCCGAGATGGCCATTGTTTCCTCCCGGCGCCTCCGATTGCAGCAACTGGCCGAGGAGGGCTCGCAGGGAGCCGCACGCGCGCTGCAGCTTGCCGACAATCCCAGCCGCTTCCTGTCGGGCGTCCAGGTCGGCATCACCCTGATCGGCATTCTCTCGGGCGCCTTTGGCGGCGCCACGCTCGGCGCCCGGCTTGGCCTGGTGCTCAACGAATTTCCGCTGATCAATCCGCGCGGGCCGGAGATCGCGTTCTTCCTGGTCGTTGTCGCGATCACCGCGCTGTCGGTGAT
>JAEWCJ010000157.1 GCA_023390695.1 Pseudomonadota bacterium
CATGCCGCCGGAGAGCTGATGCGGATAGGCATCGGCAAACCGCTGCAAGCCCACGAGGTCCACAAAGCGCTCGACGGTGTCGCGCACTTCCGCAGACGGACGGCCGCGGGACTTTGGACCGAAGCCGATATTGCCGCGCACCGTCAGCCACGGAAACAGGCCGTAATCCTGGAACACCATGCCGCGATCCGGCGCCGGCCCCTGCACCGGCATGTCCCACATCAGCGCCTGTCCGTTCGTCGGCTGTTCAAAACCGGCCACGATCCGCAACAGCGTGGATTTGCCGCAGCCAGACGCCCCGATCAGACAGATGAATTCGCCCTTGCGCACCTGCAGATCGGCGTCGCGCAAAGCTTCGATGCGCTGGCCCTGCAGTTCAAATTGCTTGCTGACCTTCTTCAGCTCCAGGATGGGAAGACCGTTCGGATCACGCATTTCCGGGACTCCAGCGCAGAAGATAACGGCCGAGTCGCATGACCAGCCAGTCCGAGATAAATCCGGCAATGCCGATCACGATCATGCCGGAGATGACGATTTCAGTGCGCGAGAGCTGACGCGCCTCCATGATGATGGCGCCGAGCCCGGTCTGCACGCCGGTCATCTCCCCGACCACAATCACCACCCAGGCGAAGCCGAGACCGAGCCGAAGGCCGGTGAAGATGGCCGGAAGACTGGCCGGCAGCACCACGTTGAAGAACTGCGACGAGCCCTGACAGCCCAGCATACTGGCGGCCTCGAACAATCGCGGATCGACCGATCGCACACCGAA
The DNA here is from genome assembly GCA_023390695.1 of Pseudomonadota bacterium. Next base: position 770 of record JAEWCJ010000157.1, read on the forward strand.
GATCGTGTTGATCAGGATCGGATAAAAGGCACCAAGCGCCACCAGAAACACCGCGGAACGCGGGCCGAGCCCAAAAATGATCATCGCCAGCGGCAGCCAGGCCGTCACCGGAATCGGGCGCAAGACCTGCAAGGTCGGATCGAGCAATCGCCGCACCAGCGGGATGCGCCCGATCATCAGTCCGAGTGGCAGCGCAATCGCGAGCGCCATGGCAAAACCGCCATAGACGCGGCTGACCGACGCCAGCAGATGCACCAGCAACGTGCCGCTGAAGGCGTCGTCATAGATGCCGCCGAAAGCGAGATCGTAGAGTTCGACCGCGACCTCGCTGGGCGGCGGGATCAGGCTGAATTTCCGGCCATAGGTGGCGAAATGCCAGATGACGAGCACGCCGACTGGAAAGATCAGCGTGATGGCCGGATTGCGCAGCCTCTCCAGGACAGCGAGCGCCGGCGACCGTGACGGCTTGACCGCCACATCCGCCGACACACTCGCGTTTGTTTCGACGGTCACACTCACGCTTGCTTCGCCAGTTCGTCGACAAACGTCGTGTTGAAGAAGGAGGCAAAGTCCGGAAGCTGCCGGATCTGCTTCAACTCCAGCATGTATTGCGCATAGGTTTTGGATTGCTGGATTTCGGTCGGACCGAATTTCCAGGTCAGCTCCACATTGGGCACCGACACCTCGATCGCTTCCGGCTTCTGGCCGAGCTTGGCGACCGCCATCGCCGCCATCTCTTTCGGATTCTGCATGGCGAAATCCACCGCCTTGCGATGGATACCAAGAATGACTTTCACCAGCTCCGGCTTGTCTTTCAGCGTGTCGCGGTGGGCGCCGAACACCATGTTCAGCGCACCCATGCTGGTGCCATAGGGATATTCGACGAGCTTGCCGATGCCGGAGGAAATGCTGACGCCCGGTCCCGGCTCCGCGCCGACATAAGCGTCGACATCGCCGCGCGCGAGCGCCAGATGCATTTCGCTGAAGGATACGCGGATCGGCGTGATGTCCTTGATCGACATACCCTCCATGCGCAGGCGCTCGAGAATGAACACCTCCTGCGTCGAGCCCGGCCAGATCGCGACCTTCTTGCCCTTCAGGTCCTTGAGAGTCTTGATCGGCGAATCCTTGCCGGCGATCACCGCCATGCCCTTGTTGCAGGCGCCGGCAATCACTACGACCGGCTCGCCAGCCGCAGCGCCCAGCGTCGCGGCGGCAATGCCGAACATGCCGAAATCGACCGACTTGGTGACGACCGCATTCTTGCCTTCGGTCGGACTTTCAAACGGGATGACTTCGACCTTGTATCCTGCCGGCGTGAATTTCTCGTAGAAATGCGGCGCGATCGAATGAATGAGCTTCAGCGCCCCCATCTTGATGACGACCGGCTGCTGGGCGCGGACAATGCTGGGGGCGAAAACGGTGGCGGCACCGGCAGCAATAAGGAATTCGCGGCGGCGGATCATGAATGACTCCCTGTTTACTCATGACAGGGGTTTGCAATCGCTGTGCCAGCGGAAACGCGCCGTCAGAGCCGCCCGGATCCAGATGTGGCTCGCCGCTTCTGCCTATTTCGCGTGCTTGCTGCTCTTTCAGGCAGCAATCCATGCAGTTCAGTCGCTAGCGCGGGAGACAAAGGCGCGCCAGCCGCCAAAGCTGGAAATGTCGCGCGCGCCCTTGATGGCCTCGGCCTCCACCAGAAAACCCTTCACGCCACGTCCATCGGCAAGCGCAAGCGTTCCGATCGACAGCGGCGCAGGAATGGCCGCGACAAATTGGCCGAACCCTTCCGCCGGCAGCGCCCAGATCTCGAGCTCGATCGCCGCTCCCTGGCCGGCGACGACGCGCAGCATCCCCGGCTTCGGCGGGGTCGTGCCGGCAAGCGCGAACAGCCTGTAATCCGGCGCCGTTGCCGTTTTCTCGAGAAAGCGCCCGCCAAGTGCGGTCAGTTCTCCGTTCAATGGCATCCCGGACAGGTGCGCACCGACCACCGCAATCGCGATCTCGCCGTGTCCCGCGATGGAAGGAAGCGCATTGATCGGCTTTTGACGGTTGCCCGTTGCACCGAGCGGCAATCCGGTATCGACCTGGAACACACGGCCGATGGACGCCAGCACAGCGTCGCGGCCGCCGGGCGCAAGCAAGGTGATGCCGAAGGGCCGCTTGTCGTCATGCAGCGCCGAAGGAACGGCGAGGCCGCAAAGATCGAGCAGGTTGACGAAATTCGTGTAGGTGCCGAGCCGCGAATTCAACCGGATCGGATCGGTCAGCACCTCCTCAAGCGTATAGACCGTCGGCGCCGTCGGCAGCGCGAGCACATCGACACTGCGGAACGTCTTTTCGGCCATGCGGCGCAATTCTTCCAGCCGGTAAAGTGCGGTGAAGGTATCAAGCGCACTGGGGCGCTTTCCTCCTTCAATGATTGCGCGCGTGATCGGATGCACGGCTTCCGGATGTGTGTCGATCAGTTCACGTGCCGCGGCGTAGCGTTCGGCCACCCATGGCCCTTCGTAGAGCAATCGCGCTGTTTCGTAGAACGGCTCGATGTCGATTTCGACCGGAGTGGCACCGAGGCGCACAAGCCGCTCCAGCGCAGCGTCATAGTCGGCCGACGCCGCTTCATCGCCGAAGAACAGACGCGCATCTCGCCGCGGCACGCCGATCTTCAGATGCGGCGGCAACGCCGACATGGCTCCCGGCGCACGCTCGCGCGAATAGGCGTCGCGCGGATCGTAACCTGCCATGACCTCCAGCGCGGCCCAGGCGTCGTCCACCGTCAGCGCGAAGACCGATACGCAATCGAGGGTACGGCAAGCCGGCACCACGCCATATGTCGAGAGCAGCCCGAGGCTCGGCTTCAATCCGACGATGTTGTTCAGCATGGCCGGAACGCGGCCCGAACCGGCAGTATCGGTGCCCAAGGACAAAGGCACGAGACCGGCGCCGACCGCGACGGCAGAGCCCGAGCTCGAACCGCCGGGAATGTAGTCGGCGCGCAGCGCGTTGCGGGGAACTGGATAGGGCGTACGCACGCCGACAAGGCCGGTCGCGAACTGGTCGAGATTTGTCTTACCAACAACGATGGCGCCGGCCGCCCGCAACCGCGCAACCGCCGTAGCATCCGCTTCCGCAACATACGCGAATGCGGGACAGGCCGCCGTCGTCGGCAGGCCTGCAACGTCGATGTTGTCCTTGACCGCGACCGGCACGCCATAAAGCGGCAAAGCCGGATCGGTCAGCGCGGCGGCTTCCGCCAGCGCAGCCGCCTCATCCCGCAAGGTTATGAAGATGCCGGGATCGTCCTGCGCACGGATGCGCGCGTAGCAGCGACGGATCGTCTGTTCGGGGGTCGTGGCACCGCTCCGGTGCGCGGCCAGGATGTCAGCAATCGTCTCGGACAAATCCACACCCCCAATCGGCTCTTCCCGGCAGTCTTCTATGACACATTCATGACAGCAAGCATCATAAACCTTTTATAATTGCCACCTACGAGAACACGGATCCCGATCCTCACGTCAATTCGAGACTTCCGTGTTTCTCCGCAAATTGTCCGTCCCGGCCAAGCTGAATTTGGCCGTTGCCCTGCCGACCGCATTGGCGTTCGTCATCTCGGGGGCCGCTTATTTAGGCATCGAAACCGTTTCGAGCGATGCCGAGCAGGCCATCGCATCCAGCCAGACCCTGGAAGACGTCAGCGCTTTTTCCATGGTGGTGGAGCGGACCAGCGGCCTCATGGGCATGCCAGGATCGCAGCAGGAGGTGGAGGCCCGGCTTTCGCCGGAAATCACCCGCCTGCGCGAACTGGCGGAACGCATCGTGATTCCGGTGCAACGACGCGACCGGGACATGGCCGACAGACTCGCCGACGATATCGCGGGACTGAATGAATTCGTTCTCGCCACCATGCTGGCGCGCGGCAACATCACCGACGCTCGGCTTCTGTTCCCCGCTGCCCTCGGCACCTTCACGGAAGCCTCCATTCGTCTTGCTGCGCACCTGCGCGGCGCCGGCATCGAAGGCTCCATCACCAAGGCCGATCAGTTCTCGCAGGAAGCCGGCCACCTCATCGAGATGGTCAGCACCTTTGCGGGCACCGCCGACATGGCGACGTTCGACGCAACCCGCCGCCTGGTATCGAATTTTTCCGATCTCGCCGACGACGCGGTCGCCACGCTGAAGGCAGCCGGAAAGGACACACGCCAACTATCGCGCGACATCGAGCGCGCGCGCTCCAAGCTGTTCGGCCTGACAACCCAGTTGGGCAGCGCATCCGAGCGGTTTGCGTCGCTGAAAGCGCGCGTCACCGACATACTGGTTCACGCGCAGACCGTTGCCGGTTTGCTGCAGGCCGACAACCAGGTTCGCTCCAGTGATCGCCTTGCCCGCATTTCCGCATGGGCCGACACGATGACGTTTGGTACCTTGGCCGCTCTCGCCGCTGGATTGGTCATGGCGGGCGGCGTTCCCACTTATGTACGACGATCAATCGTTGCGCCGCTCTCGCGGCTTGAAGGCGTCATGCTGGCTCTCGCGCGAGGCAACACCCAGATCGACGTGGCGGGCACAGACCGCGCCGATGCCATCGGCGCCATGGCTCGCACGGTCGTCGTCTTTCGCGACACCATGATCGAAACCGAACGCCTGCGGGCGGAGAAAGCCGAAGCCGAGAACCTGGCTGCAGAAACCCGCAAGAGCGGCATGCACAAAATCGCCGACGAGTTCCAGATCGCCATCGGCACCATGATCGAAACCGTCTCCTCGGCCTCGACGGAGCTGGAGGCGGCCGCCGGATCGCTCAGCGGTATTGCCGAAAATACACAGGTGTTGTCGACCTCAGTCGCCAATACCTTTCAGCAGGCCTCCACGAATGTGCAGACCGTTGCGGCGACCACCGATCAGTTGAGCGTCTCGATCGGCCAGATTGCCCGGCAGGCCGAAGAATCCAGCCGTATCGCCAGCGAGGCCGTGCAGCAGGCGCATATCACCGACGCCTGCATTGTCCGGCTCTCGCAAGCGGCTGAACGGATCGGCGACGTGGTGCGGGTGATTTCCGCGATTGCCGGCCAGACCAATATGCTCGCCTTGAATGCGACAATCGAGGCCGCGCGCGAGGGCGACGCCGGACGCGGCTTTTCCGTTGTTGCGCAAGAGGTGAAGACGCTGGCGGCCAGCACCGCGAAGGCGACCGAGGAAATCGGCGAACAGATCTCCGGCATGCAGGCGGCGACGCGGGAATCGGTGCTCGCCATCGAAGAGATCAGCACCACGATCGGCCGCATCGCGGAGATCGCCGCTGCGATCCTGTCCGCCGTCGAAGAGCAAAGCATGGCGACGGAAGACATCGCCCGCAATGTCCAGGAAGCAACGCACGGGGCCAGTCAGGTTGCAGCCAGCATCACCGACGTGAGCCGCGGCGCCAGCGCCACCGAATCCGCCTCCACAGCTTTGCTTGCGTCGGCGAAATCCTTGTCCAGCGAAAGCACGCGCCTCAAGCAAGTGGTGGAGACGTTCCTGACAACAATACGGGCCGCATAAGCGGCCCGTATTGTTGTTTCGTGTGTGCGTGTGTTCAGTCCCGATCAATCCTCGACGAACACAACCTCGCGCTTCTGTCTGATCGAGGGCAGCACCGCGATCACCAGCATCGCTGCGGCAATGGCCAGCAGAACCGCCGAGATCGGATGGGTGACGAACACCGTTGCATCGCCACGCGAGATCAGCATGGCGCGGCGCAGGTTCTCCTCCATCAGCGGGCCAAGCACCCAGCCGAGCACCAGCGGCGCCGGCTCGAAATCATGCTTCACCATCCAGTAGCCGACGAGGCCAAACGTACCTGCCATGACGACATCGAAGGGCGAATTGTTCACCGAATATATGCCGATGCTGCAGAACAGCAGGATGCACGGGAACAGCAACCGGTAGGGAATGCTGAGCAGCTTCACCCAGATGCCGATCATCGGCAGGTTGATGACGACCAGCATCAGGTTGCCGATCCACATCGAGGCGATCATGCCCCAGAACAGGTCCGGCTTCTTGGTCATGACCTCGGGACCGGGCTGGATGCCCTGGATGATCATCGCGCCGACCATCAGCGCCATGACGGCGTTGGAGGGAATGCCGAGCGTGAGCATCGGGATGAACGAGGTCTGGGAGGCGGCGTTGTTCGCCGATTCGGGGGCGGCGACGCCCTCGACCGCGCCCTTGCCGAAGATCTGCGGCGTGCGCGAGATCTTCTTCTCCAGCGTATAGGCCGAGAAGGCGCCAAGGGTCGGGCCGCCGCCGGGCAGCACGCCCAGGATCGCGCCGATCGCCGTGCCACGCAGGACGGCCGGCCAGGCGCGCCTGGTCTCCTCCCGGGTGGGCCAGAGCGATGTCACCTTGATGGCGCCGGATCGCGCTACTCGTCTTTCCAGGTTGGCGACGATTTCCGCGATGCCGAACAGGCCCATCGCCACCGGGGCGAAGTCGATGCCGTCCGACAGCTCTGGGATGTCGAAGGTGAAGCGCTGGGCGCCGGTGTTGACGTCGGTGCCGACCAGGCCGAACAGCAGGCCGAAGAACACCATGGCGATCGCCTTGAGCACCGAGCCGCTCGCCAGCACGACGGCGGCGACCAGGCCCAGGGCCATCAGGGAGCAGTAGTCGGCGGGGCCGAATTTCTGCGCCATTCGGGTCAGCGGTTCGGCGAAGATCACGATGATGATCGTGCCCACCGTGCCGGCGAAGAACGAGCCCAGCGCCGAGACCGACAGGGCGGCACCGGCGCGGCCGTTGCGGGCCATCTGGTAGCCGTCGAGACAGGTCACGACCGACGAGGACTCGCCCGGCAGGTTGACCAGGATCGAGGTCGTCGAACCGCCGTAGGCGGCGCCGTAGTAGATGCCGGCCAGCATGATCAGCGCGGCGGTCGGCGGCAGGTGGAAGGTGATGGGCAGCAGCATGGCGATGGGCGCCACCGGGC
>JAEWCJ010000228.1 GCA_023390695.1 Pseudomonadota bacterium
ATAGCAGACGGTCCCGATGGTCAGCACCCACCACGGATAGCTGACCAGCAACGCCACAAACAGCACGACCACGACAAAGATCGGCAAGACCCGGTCCGGCGGCACGCGTTTGCCGAACTGCTTGCCGGAGAAGACCGGCAGGGTGGAGACCAGCAGGAACGACACGATCAACGTATAGATCAGCGCCAGCACCGTGAGTCGCTGCATCCCGAGCAGATTGAGATAGATCGGGAGCATGACGATGATGGCGCCGGCCGGTGCCGGAACGCCGGTGAAGAAATTCGACGACCAGGCGGGCTTGGTCGGGTCGTCGGCCATCACGTTGAAGCGCGCGAGACGCAGCACCATGCAGATGGCGAAGACGAGCGAGGCGATCCAGCCGACCGAACCGAGCTCGTTCAGCCCCCAGAAATAGAGGATCAGCCCGGGCACCACGCCGAAATTGACGAAATCGGCCAGGCTGTCGAGTTCGGCCCCGAACCTCGACTGGCCCTTGAGCATGCGGGCGAGCCGGCCGTCGACGCCGTCCAGGATGGCGGCGAACACGATGGCGCCGAGCGCCCATTCCAGCCGCCCCTCAATGGCCAGCCGGATCGCCGTCAGGCCGGCGCAGAGCGACAACAGCGTGATCAGGTTGGGCAACAGCACGCGGACCGGAATGGCGCGAAAGCGCTTCTTCCGGGCCTCCAGACGGTCTGGGTCGATCGGTGGGAACAGCATGGCGCAAGATATAGCAGGCCGCATTGGGACTTGCCATGACCCGCCCCGGCCCTGCGCATGGAAAGCGGGGGCCCGGTAAACCGCGCGTTATCCGGTCGGCCCCTTACGGCGGTCAGCCCACCCGGTAGGTCCGCAAGGCGTCGGTGCCATTGAGGTCGGCGAGGATGGTTTCGCCCGCCAGCGAGGTCTGTCCCTCGGCCACCAGCGGCTTCGTCCCCTCCGGGAGATAGATGTCGAGCCGGGAGCCGAACCGGATCAGCCCGAACCGGTCGCCGGCCGCCAAGACGTCGCCCTCGCGCGAGAACGACACGATCCGCCGGGCGATCAGGCCGGCGATCTGCACCACGCCGATCCGCACCTCGCCATTGGCGATCACCAGGGAGTTGCGCTCGTTGTCCTCGCTCGCCTTGTCGAGGTCGGCGTTGATGAACTTGCCGGGCTTGTAGACAATGCGCTCGATCCGCCCGGCCATCGGGCTGCGGTTCACATGGCAGTCGAAAACGCTCATGAAGACGGAGACGCGCGGCAGCGGCCGGTCGCCGAGCCCGAGTTCGGCGGGGGGCACGACATTGGTGACGCGGCTCACCCGGCCGTCGGCGGGCGTCACGATCAGCCCGTCCCGGACCGGCGTAACCCGTTGCGGATCCCTGAAGAAATAGGCGCACCAGGCGGTCAGGATCGTGCCGATCCAGCCGAGCGGCGTCCAGATCCAGAACAGGACAAGGCTCAGGAGCGCGAAGGCGCCGATGAAGGGATAGCCCTCCGGATGGATGGGCGCGAGCTGGGAGCGAATGGAATTGGCAATGGACATGGCGGTTTAGTTGCCCGACTTTAAGCGCCGCCGCAAGTTGCGGCGCTATTGCTTCAATCTATCACCTCGACCGGGACTTCCGGGCGCGGAGCGTTGGCGGCAGCGGTAATCTCGTCCTCCACCGGCGGCGGAAGACGATTGGGAGCGGCATCCTCCTCGCCCGCCATTGCAAGTTTCTCGCGCGCTTCCTCGGCTTCCCGCTGCCTGTTCCACATACTTTCATAAAGGCCCTTCCGGGCCAGCAATTGCGCATGCGTGCCGCGCTCGGCGATCTCGCCCTTGTCGAGGACGATGATCTCGTCGGCGCCGACAATGGTGGACAGCCGGTGCGCGATCACCAGCGTCGTGCGGTTGCGCGAGACCCGCTCCAGCGCATCCTGGATTTCCTTCTCCGTGTGGCTGTCGAGCGCCGATGTCGCCTCGTCGAGCAGCAGGATCGGCGGCGCCTTGAGAATGGTGCGGGCGATGGCCACGCGCTGCTTCTCGCCGCCCGACAATTTCAGGCCGCGTTCGCCGACTTCCGTTTCATAACCCTTCGGCGACATGCGGATGAAGGTGTCGATCTGCGCCAGCCGCGCCGCCTCCTCCACCTCCGCGTCGCTCGCGTCCGAGCGGCCGTAGCGGATGTTGTAGCGGATGGTGTCGTTGAACAGCACGGTGTCCTGCGGGACCATGCCGATCACCGCGCGCAGCGACGATTGCGTGACGTCGCGGATATCCTCGCCGTCGATCAGGATGCGGCCGCTGGTGACTTCGTAGAAGCGGAACAGCAGCCGCGAGATCGTGGACTTCCCCGCGCCCGAAGGGCCGACAATCGCCACCGTCTTGCCGGCGGGGACGTGCAGGCTGATCCCCTTGAGGATCGGACGGTCCGGCTCATAGGCGAAACTGACATTCTCAAAGCGGATGTCGCCGGCCTTGATCTGCAGCGGCGCCGCATCCGGCCGATCCTTGATCTCCGGATCGCGCGCGAGAATGGAGAACATCGTCTCGATGTCGGTCACCGCCTGCTTGATCTCGCGATAGACCATGCCCATGAAATTCAGCGGCACATAGAGCTGGATCATCATGGCGTTGATCATGACGAAATCGCCGACCGTGTTGGTGCCGGCCTGGATCCCGTAGGCGCACATCACCATGGTGGCGGCGAGGCCGACCGTGAAGATCAGCGCCTGTCCGACATTCAGCCAGGCCAGCGACGTATAGGTCTGGACGCTGGCCTCCTCGTAACGCGCCATCGAGCGGTCATAGCGTTCCTTCTCACGCTCCTCGGCGCCGAAATATTTCACCGTCTCATAGTTGAGCAGCGAGTCGATCGCCTTGGTGTTGGCCTCGGTGTCGCTTTCGTTCATCTTGCGGCGGATCGCGATCCGCCATTCGGTCGCGATATAGGTGTACCACATGTAAGCGGCGACGGTGACGCAGATGACCGCGACGTAACGCCAGTCGAATTGCCAGAACAGCACACCGACGATCAGGGCCAGTTCGAGAATTGTCGGCATCAATTGCAGGATCACCATCCGCACGATGACTTCGATGCCGTTGCGCCCGCGCTCCAGCACGCGGGTCAGACCGCCGGTCTTGCGCTCGAGATGAAAACGCAAGGACAATTGGTGCATGTGCTCGAAGGTGAGGATGGCGAGCCGGCGCACCGCGTTCATGGCGACGCGCGCGAAGACGCCGTCGCGCAACTGGGTCAGCACCGCCATCAGGACGCGCATGCCGCCATAGGCGATCGTCATCGCCACCGGAGCCGCAATCGCCCAGGTCAGCCAATGATCGAATAGCGACGTGCCCTCGCCTGCGGGCGGGGATTGTCCGGCCAGCGCATCCGTCGCCCATTTGAAGGTGAAGGGCACGGTGATGGTGGCGAGCTTCGCCAGCACCAGCAGCACCACGGCGATGACCACACGCCATTTCAGGTCGGCCCGCTCGGACGGCCAGATATAGGGCCAGAGATTGAGCAGGGTCCTGAACAGCCCGCCGCTGCCCACAGACGGATGCGTTGCGGACGGACGGGATGGCGTTGCGGACTCGGGACGAGGATTCATTGCTGTTTTTACCGGCGGACTTGGTCGTTACTGGCTGGGCCAGCTCACATATAGGCGTTTCGCCCGGGCGGGGTACCGCAACCGGACCTTGGAATAGGCACATTGGGGGACTACATCAATGCGCAACCCGCCTTTGACGCCGTTTTGCCTCCAGTGCAACAGTCCGCCCCATGACCGCGATTCGAAACATCTGTGTCTATTGCGGTTCCGGGCCCGGAACCGATCCCCGTTTCATCCAGGCCGCGCACGCTTTCGGCGCCTTGCTGGCCGAGCACGACATCCGCCTGATCTATGGCGGCGGCTCGGTCGGCCTGATGGGCGCCGTGGCGGCCTCCGTGCTCGCCAAGGGCGGACAGGCCACCGGCATCATCCCGGAATTCCTGGCCGGCAAGGAACGGCCGATGACCGATGTGCAGGAGCTGATCGTCACGCGCGACATGCATGAGCGCAAGCGCATCATGTTCGAACGCTCCGACGCCTTCGTCGCCCTGCCCGGCGGCATCGGCACGCTGGAAGAACTGATCGAGCAACTGACCTGGGCGCAACTCGGCCGCCACAAGAAGCCGATCCTGATCGCCAATATCGGCGGCTTCTGGGACCCGCTGCGCGCCCTGCTTGATCACATGCGCGAGCTTGCCTTCATCCATACCGAGAACAACGTCAACCTGCTCAGCGCCGACAAGGTGGAAGACATCCTGCCGACATTGCGCAAAGCCGCGCGCAAGGTCTCCGAGGCCGAGAAGCTGATGGAAGCAGGCACGGCGGAGAAGTTGTGAGAGCCGGCTAATGTCATGCCCCCGCGAAAGCGGGGCATCCAGTAATCGCCAATCCTGAAATTTATTCGAGACAACCGAGTTTACTGGATCGCCCGCTTTCGCGAACGATGACAGCCTGGACTATTTCACGAACGTCACCGCCTCGATGCGGTTGCCGTCCGGATCGCGGATGAAGGCGGCATAATAGCCTTCGCCGTGCTGCGGGCGAAAACCGGGTGCGCCGTCGCATGCGCCACCGGCCGCCAGCGCCGCCGCATGAAACGCATCGACCACCTCCTGCGAGGGAGCGCGCAAGGCGATGTGCAGACCGGAATCCTCGTCCACCGGCTTCATCCACGGACGATGGTTCAGCCAGAATTCCGCATATTTCCTGCCGAAGCCGACGGTCGCCGCACGCGCGTCCAGCTTCGCATAGCCGAGCACGCCCAGAACGGCCTCGTAAAATGCCGCCGAGCGGTCGAGATCGCTGACGGAGACGGAGACGTGATCGATCATGGCCCCTCTTTA
>JAEWCJ010000408.1 GCA_023390695.1 Pseudomonadota bacterium
GCATTTCGCGCGCAGCTACGCCGACCGCATCGTCGGCCTGTCGCACGGCCGCGCGATCATCGACGTGCCGACGGCGGAGTTCGACCAGGCGACATACGAGCGCCTGTATGGCGCGAGACAGTTCGAGTAAGAACCGGAGCAATGCGATGCAGCCAGTTCCCAGCCACCTTGAAAAGCCCGACGTCAGCTTCGACGGCGGCGACCTCGATTGCGGGAACGGCCTCCTGCTCCTGATCCGCAAGCATATCGATCCGCTGCCGCGCGGGGGCCTGTTGGAAATCCGCTCGACGGAAATCTCGGTGGACGAGGACCTGCCCGCCTGGTGCCGGCTGACGAGCAACGAACTCGTGTCCTGGACCAAGGACGGCAAGCAGCGCAGCTTTATCGTCTGCAAAGGCAGGCTCGAGGAGCGCGGCAAGACGCAAGAGAAAAAATCTCCCGCCATGCCGGCAACCCCGATGCCCGCGCCGGTGCCGCGCCGCGCGGCGCCCATCCCTGCGCCCGCAATTCCGTCTCTGGCCGTTATGGGCCTCGGAAGCTGGCCGCGGCCGCGCTGGATGGTCGAGGCCATGCACGATTACGTGCAGGGGCGGCTCGACGAGGCGCAGTTTCAGGAGACGGCGAACGACGCGGTGCGGCTTGCCGTCGGCGCACAGGAGCGCGCGGGCGTCGACGTGATGACCGACGGCGAGCAACGGCGCGACAGCTATGCGAGCTTCGTCGCGACGCGGCTCGACGGCTGCCAGCTTGTGCCGCTGATCGACCTCCTGCCGCTCGTGGACCATCCGGAAGAGTTCGAGGCGGAACTGCGCGCCCTCGACGTGCCGGCGGGCGACGTGCGCCATCCCGGCGTGTTCGGTCCCATCCGCCGCGCGCGCCCGATCGCCAGGCACGAGCTGGATTTCCTGCGCGGCGTCACGAACAAGCCGATCAAGGTCGCGGTGCCGGGGCCATATCTGCTCACGCGCACCATGTGGATGGAGTGCATCTCCGAGCAGGTCTATTCGTCGCGCGAACAGATTTCGGAAGATATCGTGAAAGTGCTGCGCGAGGAGATCGCCGATCTTCTCGACGGCGGCGCGGCGCTCGTCCAGATCGACGAACCGGTGCTTTCCGAGGTCGTCTTCAGCGGCGCCAAGAACAAGCGCAGCTTCATGTGCGGCGCCCTCTCGGAATCGCTCGGACCCGAACATGAACTGGGCTTTGCAAAGGAACTCATGAACGCCGTGGTGGACGGCCTGCCGAAAGAGCGGCTCGCGGTCCATGTCTGCCGCGGCAACTGGACGCCGGACGAAAGCGTCGCGCTTTCGGGCAGCTACGAACCGCTCGTCGAGACGCTCGCCGGCATGAAAGTCGGCGCATATCTTCTGGAGATGTGCACGCCGCGCGCGGGAGAGATGGACATCCTGCGCCGGCTGCCGGACGACGCACGGATCGGCGTCGGCGTCGTCAACCAGAAGCACGCGGCGACGGAGGCGGTCGAAGAGGTGACTGCCAAGATCCGGCAGGCGGCCGATCTGTTCGGGCGCCAGCGTGTGCTGCTGCATCCCGACTGCGGCTTCGCAACCTTCGCCGACAATCCAATCTGCTCGAATACGGCGGCGGAAGCGAAACTTGCTGTCATCTCCGAGGCAGTCAGGCGGATGCGAAACTGACTTTGCCCTCCGCACCCAACGCAGGGCCTGGGAGGAGCCGTTGAACGCCTCGATAATGCATCGCCGGTCGGCCTTCCGGACCGCGAGAAGCCCGGCGTAACACCGCATTGATGAGCCCACAAATTTAGATCGCTCGACCCGCGAGCTCAGTTAAGAGGGTAGACTTTCGATCTGTCGAGCTCGTAGCTCCAGGGCAGAAGCGAGTTCTTCCAGCCGTTCACTTCTCGTCGCCCCTCAGGCGTGAGATCACCCTCAAATCCTTCGAACACCGAGTAGACATTCGTATAGCCGAGATCTGCCAGAAGATTGACGGCTCGTGCGGACCTGTCGCCGGACCGGCACATGAGAATAATCTTGTCGTCCTTGGACAGCTTCTTTCGTGCAAGATGCAACGCCACAGCCTGGCCAAATTCCTGATTGAGATCGAGCTTGAAACGACTGGCGGCATTGTCCCACTCCCAGAACTCGTTGAAATCGACGTAAGGAATGTGGCCATCGACCTCCCGGGTCATCCCAACCGTCACGATTTCGGCGCGCGTACGGACATCCAGAAAAAGCACTTTAGAGCGCTCTCGCTGAACAAGATCGTATGCGCCGCGTGCCGTTACGTATTTCTCAAGCTTTGTTCTTTTCTCGGCGGGCAAATTAATGGAGCGCTCTATAGCCATCCCGTTTCCGCTGGGAAAGACAAGGGCTAGAGCCAGCACGGCTGCTACATAACGCAGCCAATGGACAGATACCGCAATCACCATCCTACCTCCTGAAGCAAGCCAAAGAGGCCCCGGAGGCAACTGGCGGCACGCGCCAAGCACCTCCGGGGCAAGTACGAGTAAAGAGAGAACTACTCGATGTCGTTATATATATTTGAATATAGCGTATGAACGCAACAGATTTTGCCCTGTCCTATGCAACATCCGTCCGCGTCAAAACCGTATCTGGATTTTCAGATTGTTGAATTATCGTCCGGACGGCATCTACGAACAATCAACCAAGGTGACTGCGGACATTCCGGAAAGCCGCGCGACGAGACTTGGCTCGCGGCGACCCAGCCGCAGGCAGCGATAGGAGCCCCGATGGTGCTCCATGTCGGGAAAGAAGCAGAGGGCACGCCGCGCCCTCTGCTGTGTTGCGGTCACTTCCTGGCCGTGCGGTGATCCCGACGGCAGGCGGATACGACCGCCTTGAGCGCATTCATCATAGCTTCGCTGCCTCAATCGCGCGGCGGCCAAACCGGGATTTCGCCGTGGCCGGATGGAAGCCGTATGTTCTTCGAGCGGACAAACTCGTAGAGCGTCTCGGCAGCATTCTCCCGGCCAAAGCCGCTGCCCTTGATTCCACCGAACGGCGATCCAAGGAACGCGCGACGCATGTAATTGTTGACAAAGATCATCCCGGCTTCAAGTTTCGCCGCCAGCTTCCAGGCGCGAGCCGTATCACGCGTGCAGATCGCCGCGGTGAGTCCATATTTCGTGCCGTTCGCGATGCTGACCGCTTCCGCCTCGTCGGAGAATTTCATGATGCAGGCGACAGGGCCAAAAATCTCTTCCTGAGCTACGGTCATCTGGGGCGTGACGCCCGCGAGTACGGTCGGCGCGACCCAAAATCCATCTCGGAGCCGTTCATCCGTCGGCAACTTGCCCTGCATGACAATGCGCGCACCTTCCCGAACAGCGATGTCGAGATACTCGAGAACCCGGTCACGCTGGCGCGCATCGACCATCGGCCCGATATCCGTCGCGGCATCCAGACCGTCGCCCACAACAAGCCTTTCTGTTGCGCGAGCGAAACGCTCCAGAAACTCATCGTGCAGGGATTCATGCACCAGAATGCGCGCCGTCGAGGTGCACGCCTCTCCCTGATTATAGAACATTCCCTCAATGGCGACATTCACGGCGACGCCGAGATCCGCGTCCGCCAACACAAGCAGAGCGTTCTTGCCACCAAGCTCCATCGTCGCAAACGTGATGTTGTCCGCTGCCGTCTGCAACACGCGGCGCCCGGTTGCAGTTGCGCCGGTAAAGCTGATCCTTTCAACATATGGGTGGGCGGCAAGCGCAGGTCCTGCATCAATCCCCGGAACGGCATTGATCACGCCTCGCGGAAGCACTTCGTTCGCAATCTCGACGAGACGGAGAACGGTCAACGGGGCCTGCTCCCCCGGCTTGACCACCACGGTATTGCCTGCAGCAAGCGCAGGCGCGCAGTTCTTGGCGAAGTGAATAGGGGGCCAGTTGAAGGGAAGAATCGCAGCTACGACGCCGTAAGGTTCATACACCACTCTCGCTTCGATCGGGCCTTGATTGAGAATCTCTCCGTGCAGCGTGTCCGCGAGACCGGCGAAATAGTCGAAACATGCATGGCTAAACGAGACGTCAAACCGGTAGGCATCCCTTTTGGGCTTTCCAACTTCCCAAGCTTCCAGTTCCGCAAGTTCATCGGCATGCGCGCTGATCCGTGCAGCCACCTCGCGGAGCAAACGGCCTCTCTCACGCGGCGGCCGATGTCGCCAGTCATCCTCAAAAGCCCGGCGTGAATCGGTGACGGCACGATCCACAAGACTTTTGTCACCTGCAACAACGCGCGCGATGTCTCTCCCGGTAGCGGGCTCCTGAACCGAAAACGTCGCCGCACCGTCCCCGGCCACGGACGCTCCGCCGATATAGGCCTGCCACAATGGCCTGATACTGGAGGCTCGAACCCTTGCTTGGCTATTCCCGCTCTGGGCCATTATTCTTGCTCCCTTGCTTTGGTTGCCGCCCGTCAAAGAGCGGCCGCAGCGAGAGCCTTAGTGCAGGAAGCCGCATGTCAGTTAGAACAGCCCTCCAAAAGTCTTGCCTAATTGTCCACGACGCGGCAGAAGCCACTGTTCACGACTTGGCCTAAGCCTCTATTCTGGCGGGACGAGCAAAAGCCATGAGCAATATTGCGGATTTACTTCAACTGGTTGCCGACAAAGCCCCTCTTGAAGGTGTTCAGACGACTGCGATCGATGGTCTGACCCTGGTCAGGCACTCATATCCGATCAGCCCGGTCTACGCCCTGCAGCGTGCTGCGCTATGTATTGTCGTGCAGGGACGCAAGCAGGTCACGTTGGGCGGCACAACCTACGTCTACACTCCCTCGCATTACCTGATTGCGTCCGTCGCCCTTCCCGTCGTTGCGAGGGTCACAATGGCAAGCCCCACGCAGCCCTATCTGTGTCTTCGCCTGACGCTCGACTCCATTGCGCTGGCGGAAATGCTCCTCAGCAGTGGCCTGCAGCCGCAAACAATCGACACGGTCCCTGCATCCGGCTTGAACCTCAGCAAAATCACACCTGAACTCACCGACGCGGTGAGTCGCATGATGCGCCTGCTCGATTCTCCGGCGGACCTGCGAGCCCTCGCCCCGCTCGCCAAGCGAGAAGTTTACTATCGTCTCCTGACGGGAGCCCTCGGGCAGACTGTAAGACAACTTGCAACGGCCGGAAGCAGGCTGCATCAGATCAGCCGCGTCACGACCTGGATAAGGGACCATTACGCAGATCCGCTCGAGATAGAGCAACTGGCGGCCATCGCCGGAATGAGCCGCTCGGCTCTGCACAAGCATTTCAAGACTGTGACGCAGATGAGCCCGCTCCAATACCAGAAGCAGTTGCGTCTTCAGGAGGCCCGCAAGCTGATGGTCGCCAACGGCCTCAACGCCTCTGATGCCAGCTTTCAGGTCGGTTATTCAAGCGCCACACAATTTACCCGAGAGTACAGTCGAATGTATGGCGAGGCGCCGGCGCGTCACGCCGCCCGCCTCCGGTTTCTTGACTGGACCCGACAAGACGGCATACACGCAAGCGCGGTTCAGGACGGCATATTCTAGCTGTCGCAGCGCATTAGCCGGCCGGCACCGCAGTGCGAACGCCTCTTTCTCGCAACTTGGCGCGGGTGGGCGATAGCGGCCCCTCAATATCCCGACAACCTGCCCTTTCAGAAAAAGGGCCACGCTTCACGTTCTGGCCCTTGTCCCGGCCAGAGCGACCTGCGATCTGGATCGTGATCGCGTGGTGTGTTTGCCGAGCAGCAGCAACATGGTTCGAGTTCTAATTTCTCGGTGTGAATACCGGCAAATGAAACACATTCTCGCCGGGAGCCTTTTCCCACGTCAGGGAAACGGCGGCATCACATGATAGACGGTCAACGTCGCAATCGACCAGACGCGTCAGGAACCTCACGCCTTCTTCAAGGTCGACCAGAGCGATCGCATAGGGTGCGGGAAGCTCGTCATAGGCCGATCGGTGAACAACCGTAAAGGAATGAATTGTTCCCTCTCCTGACACGTCAACCAAATCAAGCTCGGACGTCTCGCACGAAAGACAGAATGGCCGAGGGTAATGCTGAAAGCTGCCGCAGGCGCGGCATTTCTGAACCTTAAGCTGCTTTTCGGCTGTCGCATCCCACCATGCTTGCGTGACCCCGTCGGGCTGAGGGGCCGGAATTTTCGCCATGGCTAATCTCCCGCAAGGATGACGGTTGCATGCGTGTTGAGAAACCCGCCGGTCGCGTGACACAATGCCGTCTTCGCGCCCGAGACCTGCCGGTTGCCGCATTCCCCTCTCAGTTGGCGCACTGCTTCAATGATGAGGAAGATGCCGAACATTCCGGGATGGCAATATGAAAGTCCGCCACCGCTTGTATTCATCGGAAATGCCCCGCCAGGTCGCGTCCTTCCGTCCATGATAAAGTCGCCGCTTTCGCCCGGAGCACAGAAACCCAACGCTT
>JAEWCJ010000448.1 GCA_023390695.1 Pseudomonadota bacterium
CGTCGGGCGCGATCCTGTCCTACATCATGTGCCACGCGATGAACCGGTCCTTCATCTCGGTCATCCTTGGCGGCTTCGGTGGCGAGACCGCCGCCGCGGGCGGTGCCGGCGGCGAGCAGAAGCCGGCGAAGCTCGGCTCGGCTGACGATGCCGCCTTCATCATGAAGAATGCCTCCAAGGTCTTCATCGTGCCCGGCTACGGCTTGGCGGTGGCGCAGGCCCAGCATGCGCTGCGCGAGATGGCCGACCATCTCAAGAAGGAAGGCGTCGAGGTCAAATACGCCATCCATCCGGTAGCCGGCCGCATGCCCGGGCATATGAACGTCCTGCTGGCGGAAGCCAATGTCCCCTATGACGAGGTTTTCGAGCTGGAGGACATCAATTCCGAATTCGCGCAGGCCGATATCGCCTTCGTGATTGGCGCCAACGACGTCACCAATCCGGCGGCGGAAGAAGACCCGTCGTCTCCGATCTACGGCATGCCGGTGCTGCAGGTCTGGAAGGCCGGCACGGTGATGTTCATCAAGCGCTCGCTCGCGTCCGGCTATGCCGGCATCGACAACCCGCTGTTCTATCGCGACAACACCATGATGCTGCTCGGCGACGCCAAGAAAATGACCGAGAGTATCGTCAAAGGGATGTAGAATTCCCGCTGCCGAATCATTTTCAGCAGCAGGAGATTGCTCATGGCGGACAACAAGAAAAAGCGTGGCGGGTCTGATCGCAAGTTAATTGCACTGAGCGAACCTTACGAGGTTCGCTACTGGAGCAAGAAATTCAAGGTCACCCCCGCCAGGCTGAAGGCGGCGGTCCAGGCCGTCGGCAATTCCGCCAAGCGGGTGGAAGGCTACATCAAGCTGCACAAGCGCAAGGCGAAGGACCGCACCCTGATCGCGCTCACCGAGGATTACGAGGTCCGCTACTGGACCAAGAAATTCAAGGTGACTCCGGTGCGCCTGAAAAAGGCGGTGGCCGAAGCCGGCCGTTCGTCGACCAGGGTCGCCGCCTACCTGAAGGCGACCAAAAAGAAGAAGGCCAAGGCGAAAAAGACCGCCGCGAAGAAGCGCAAGTGAGCTTCACGCGCGGGCGTCACAGCCGTTGATACATGACCAAGGCGTCGACCATCCCGTGTACGGGATGGTCGAATGCGTTTGGGAGCACCCCGCAGATCTCGAAGCCGCAAAGCTGCCACAGCGTCACGGCGCGGCTGTTGGTGCTGATGACAAAGTTGAACTGCATGGCGCGGAAGCCGCGCTCACGCGCTTGCTCCAGCGAATGCCTGCACATGGTCCGCGCGATGCCGTGCCGCATGGCTTGCGGCGCAACGATATAGCCGCAATTGGCGACATGCGCGCCGCCGCCGCGGTTGTTGGCGCGCAGATAATAAGTGCCGATGACCTCGCCATCCGCTTCGGCGACGAAGACCTCGTGCCCTGGCGAAAACCAATAGGCGAGGGCGTCGGCCTCGCCGATATCGCGCGGGATCGGATAGGTTTCGCCGGCGCGGAAGGTCGGCTCGATCACGCGCCAGATGGCCGGGCGGTCGCTATCTTGCGCGGGGCGAATCCGGACCTCTGACGCAGTGGCGGCGCTCATGTGCCGTCCTTCCGCTGCAGGACGCGGCGCAAGAGCAGCGCGACCGTGACTCCCGCAATCATCACACCGACGAAGACAAAGGGCGCGCGGGCCCAGCCGAAGGCCTGCACGAACGCGCCGAGCGCGGCCGGGCCGACCAGATTGCCGATATTGCTGGTCTGGTTGATCAGTCCCAGCGAAATCGCGAGTACCGCGGATGTCGGCGCCAGCCGGGGTGCGGTCGCGAAGATCGAGCCCGGCACCAGACCGGTGAGTGCGAGGCTGCCGGAGGCGAGAAGCGCAATGACGGTGACCGGCAGGGCCTCCGAGAAGATTCCGAAGCTGGCGGCACCCAGGAACGTGAAGGCCGTCGCCGCGATCGCCCAGAGCGGGACGCCGAGCCGGGCCAGCAATCCGGCCGACATGTTTCCGACGGCGTTGGCGACGACCGTGAGGGCGCTGATCAGGCCGGCGAGCGGTATCGACAGGCCGAGCTGCTGCACCAGCAAAGTCGGCAGAAGGCCGGTCAAGGCGGAATATTGAAACGTGTAGATGCCGAATGCGAGTGCGAGCAGCATCGGACCCGGCGCGCCCAGCACAGCGCGCACATTCGATGCCACGTCGGCAGCGGCATTTGCGGGTGCGGGTGGCTCATCGATGGCGAGACGGCTGAGCACAGCGGCATAGGCGAGCGCAAGCACACCATTGACGATCCACAGCGCCTGCCATCCGAACGACATCAGATAGGGGCCGGCCAGCATCATGGTGGCGGCTCCGGCCGGCAGATAGGCGGCCCACAGGGCAAAGGCGGTCTCGCTGTCTCTGGCGGCGACCAGCGAGCGCAAAAGGCGCGGGGTGGCGATGGCGACGGCAAGAAAGCCGCATCCTTCGATCACACGGGTCGCGATCATGGCTGGGCCGGAGCCGGCGGCGGCACCGGCCAGGCTGGCCGCGCCTGCAATGACCAGCCCGGCCAGCATGGTGCGCCGGGCATCGAACATCGACACCAGGATGCCCCCCGGCAGGCCGGCCAGCGCCCCCAGCGTGCTGTAGGCGCCGACAATCCAGGCGGCGGCAAACAGCGACAGCGACAATTCGTTTTGAAGGACGGGGAGCGCGATCGCCGATTTGCCGATCTGCAGCGCGGCGATCATGCCGGCAACCACCAGTGCGAAGACGGCTCCCCAGCGGGTCTTAACGGGCATGATGCACCGCACAATCCACCGGGCAGCCAAGCATGCCCGGGGCGCGCTGGATTTGATCTATGTCGAAGCAGCCGGAGGTCGTTCTGCCCATGCTGTCTGCCGGTTCGGTGTCGGAATGGCAGGAGAAGCTGGTGTCCATCGAATATTTCACGGAAGAAAACTCGGTCGCGTGCGTTCTTGCGCGGATGGATCAATGCAGGAACGAGCGTTTCAAGGAAGTAATGAATTCAGTGATCACGCACCTGCACGCCGTCGTCAAGGAGGTTGAGCCTACGGTCGAGGAATGGATGCAGGCCATCCAGTTCCTGACCGACACAGGCAAGATCTGTGACGACCGTCGGCAGGAATTCATCCTGATGTCGGACACGCTTGGCATTTCGATGCTGGTCGATGCCATCAATCACCGCAAGCCGAGCGGTGCGACCGAAAACACCGTGCTCGGCCCGTTCCACGTGGCGGGCGCACCGAAGCGGCAGATGGGCGACAATATCTGCCTCGACGGCAAGGGTGAGCCGCTCGTGATGAGCGGCCGCGTCGTCGACATCCACGGCGTTCCGATCTCCGGTGCGCTGCTCGATATCTGGCACAGCAACGAAGACGGCTATTACGACGTGCAGCAGCCCGGCATTCAGCCGGATTTCAATCTGCGCGGTTTGTTCCAGACCGGGCCCGATGGTCGCTATTGGTTCCGTTCGGTGAAGCCGCGCTATTATCCGATTCCGACCGACGGACCGGTCGGCAAGATGCTGATGATGATGGGCCGGCACCCCTACCGTCCGGCGCATATCCATTTCATCGTGGGCGCCAAAGGCTATGTGCCCGTCACCACACATGTCTTTGTGCGCGGCGATACCTATCTGGAAAGCGATGCGGTGTTCGGTGTGAAGGACAGCCTGATCATCGATTTCGTCAGGCACGATGACGAGCAGGAAGCCAAACGGCTCGGCATCGGCAATCCATACTACGTCGCCAAGCACGATTTCGTGCTGACGAAAGCGCCGGAATAAGAGCTCAATCCCCGGTCGGCGAAATGCGGAACTCCACCACCTCCGGCAGGTCGCGCAGATATTGCGAAAGCTTGTCGGTCGCCGACCGGTCGCGGCTCTTGATCATCATCCGGTATTCGAAGATCTCGCCGCCATCGGTCAGCCGTGAAGACACGTTGGATACGTCGAAGCCGTAATTGCCGATGGCCTTCCGCAGCGCGTCCTCGCTCATTGCCTTGTCGCGTCTGAAGCCGACGACGTGATGCGCATAATATTCCGAAGGCAGCCTGTTCTCGATGATGCGGAAGATGGATAGCACGGCCAGCGTGCAGATCACGCCCAGAATGGCGGGGAAATAGAAGCCGACGCCGATGAGAATGCCGATCGCCGACGTGATCCAGATGGAGGCGGCGGTGGTCAGGCCGCGAACCGTGAGGCCTTCCTTGAAGATCACGCCGGCGCCCAGAAAGCCGATGCCGGTCATGATGCCCTGCGCCATGCGGGTCGGGTCGGTGCGGATGGCATCCGGCGAGAGATGTGTCATCCAGGTGTCCTGGTAGACCGTCACGAGCATGAGCAACGCCGAGGCGACACAGACCAGGGCATGCGTGCGAAAGCCGGCCGGCCGGCCGTGGAAACTGCGCTCAAGGCCGATCATGGCACCGACGGTGAGCGCCGCCAGAATGCGTATGGCGATCACCAGTTCTTCCTGCCCCGTGCCCATGCTGTCGCCTCCGTTTATGTCCTTGATTGCGGACGGGCTGTCGCAAAGACTGCAGCAGAAGATTTGTATAGGAGAGCATGGGCCTCGTGAAATCGATTCTGCTCTTCGCTCTGACCGGTTATGTGGGTGTCGTCGGGCTGATGTATCTCGCCCAGCGGTCGCTGATGTATTTCCCGGAAACCGTCCGGACGGCGCCTGCCGATGCCGGGTTTCCTGAAGCGCAGGAAGCGTTGCTGCATTCCGCAGACACCGCGCGCGTCATTGTCTGGCACGTGCCGCCGAACGGCAAAAACCATGTCTTCGTGTATTTTCATGGCAATGGCGGGTCGCTTCGCTACCGCGTATCGCGCTTCAGGAACCTGATCGCCGATGGCAGCGGCCTCGTGGCGCTGTCGTATCGCGGTTATGGCGGCTCCAGCGGCTCACCGAGCGAGGATGGGCTGCTGGCTGACGCGGATGCGGCCTATGCCTTCGCCCGCACGCAATATCCGTCGGCAAAATTCATCCTCTGGGGCGAGTCGCTGGGCACCGGCGTCGCGATTGCGCTGGCAAAGAGCAAGATCGACGCGCTCATTCTGGAGGCGCCCTTCACCTCGGCCGCCGACATCGCGTTTGCGGCCTATCCCTTCATTCCGGTTAGTTTGCTGATGAAGGACCAGTTCCGTTCGGATGCACGCATCGGCAAGGTGACGGTGCCGATTCTCTTTCTGCACGGTCAGCGCGATCGCATCGTGCCCTTGGCCTACGGACAAAAGCTGTTCGAGCTCGCGCCGGAGCCCAAGCGATTCGTGCCGTTTCCATTGGGCGAGCACGAGAATCTCGATGCGCATGGGGCGCAGGCGGCAGTGAAGGATTTCTTGGGCCAGCTATCCGACTGATCGGTCATGCGTCAGGGGCAGGGGGCTTCGGACGCGCCTGAAAGTCCCCACAAACAACAACGCGGAGCCGGCCCTGCCGCGCTCCGCGCCGAAACAGAAATATGGATGTTAGATCAGCTGCGGCCGCGACCGGCGCCCGGACCAGCAACGGTCTTCGGCTTCATCGGCAGCAGGCCTTCGCGCTGCAGCTTCTTGCGCGCAAGCTTGCGGGCGCGGCGCACCGCTTCCGCCTTCTGCCGGGCCTTTTTCTCGGAGGGCTTTTCGTAATGGCCGCGAAGCTTCATTTCGCGGAAAATGCCCTCGCGCTGCATCTTCTTTTTGAGCGCCTTGAGGGCCTGATCGACGTTGTTGTCGCGGACAAGAACCTGCACGGGTGTTCCTTCTTAGAAACCGGTTATCGGTATAAAGGGGGTCAGAAGGCCTGTTTTCAGGCCTTTCGAGTCGGGCGCATGTACCAGATACGGGGTCCGGAGTCCACTGGAACCCGTTTTCCGGCCTATTTCGTGAAAACTCTCGTCACATGGCCCATTTTGCGGCCCGGGCGGGATTCTCCCTTGCCGTACAAGTGGATAGAGGCGCCGGGGACGGAGAGCCATTTGGCGTAGTCATTGACCTCTTTGCCGATCAGATTGGTCATTTCCACCCGGCCGAGCCGGACCGGCTTGCCGAGCGTCCAGCCTGCCACCGCCCGGATATGCTGCTCGAATTGCGAGACGGTACAACCATCTAGCGTCCAGTGCCCGGAATTATGGACGCGCGGCGCGATCTCGTTGACCAGCACCTCGCGCTCGCGGCCGGTCCCGACCACGAACATCTCCACCGCCAGAACACCCACGTAACTGAAGGCTCTGGCGATCTTCTCCGCGATCTTCCGCGCCTTCGCCGCCTCTTTCGCCGAGATTCCGGCGGGAATTTCGGTCGTCTTCAGGATGTGGTCGCGGTGCCGGTTTTCCGCGACGTCGAACGAGGCCACCTTGCCGTCCCGGGAGCGGGCGGCGACCACCGAAATCTCGCAGGCGAATTTCACGAAGCCCTCGAGGATGCAGGGCGCCTGGCCCAGCGCCTGCCAGGCCTTCAGCGGATCATCGCCCTTGCGGATCATTGCCTGGCCCTTGCCGTCATAGCCGAGCCGCCGCGTCTTCAGCACCGCCGGCAGGCCGACCGTCTTGACCGCCGCGGCGAGCTCCTCGGCGCTGCCGACCGCGGCATAGGGGGCGGTCGGGATTTTCAGCTTGGAGACGAAATCCTTTTCGACGAGCCGGTCCTGGGTCAGCGCCAGCACATGCGGGTCGGGCAGCACCGGCTTACGCGCGGCCAGGAAGGCGGCGGTCTCCGCCGGCACATTCTCGAATTCATAGGTGATGACGTCGCAATCCTGCGCGAAGGAATCGAGCGCGGCGCGGTCGCTGTAGTCGGCGACGGTGGCATGGCGCACCACCTCGAAGGCGCAGGAATCCGTCTCCGGCGCGAAGACGTGGCAATGCAAGCCGAGCTGCTCCGCCGCCTGCGCCAGCATGCGGCCGAGCTGGCCGCCGCCGAGAATGCCGATGGTCGCGCCGGGCTTCAGCGCTCGAAAAGCGGGCTTGCTCATGCGAGGTCAGTCTTTCGGCTTCTTGGCGACGCTCTTGGTCTGCTTGTCGCGCCAGGCGTCGATGCGCTTGGCGAGCGCGGCGTCGGAGAGCGCAAGCACCTGCGCCGCGAGCAAGCCGGCATTGATGGCACCCGGCTTGCCGATGGCAAGCGTGCCGACCGGAATGCCGCCGGGCATCTGCACGATCGACAGGAGCGAGTCCTTGCCCTCCAGCGCGGTGACGTTCATGGGCACGCCGAGGACGGGCAGCGATGTCATCGCGGCGGTCATGCCCGGCAAATGCGCCGCGCCGCCGGCGCCCGCGATCACGACTTTGAAGCCGTTCTTGCGCGCGGATTTGGCAAAGGCATAGAGCCGGTCGGGGGTGCGGTGCGCCGACACGATCAGCGCCTCATAGCCCACCTTCAGGACGTCCAGCGTCTCGGCGGCATGCTTCATGGTTTCCCAGTCCGACTGGCTCCCCATGATGATCGCCACTGGCTTCTTCGCGGATTTTCCCGCCATCGGACCGAATCCCCCCGAAAAGAAGCGGCGGATTATAGGGAGGGAGGGGGGTGGGGCAAGCACCAAATAGGCCGGTCCGGCGTCGCATGCCGCGTCCCGATAGCGCCGGCGGGACCTCCTCCGGCGGCGCAAGCAGGGTGCCCCTCGGACGGACGCAAGCGCCGGCGGGAAGACATGCGCAGCCTCAGCCGGCGATCACCGATGTCCCAGATAACGGAAGATGTTTTCGTCCCACCAGCGGTTCTGCTGGATCTCGAGAATGGCGATGTTGATCGGCTTTCGCAGCGGCGAGTCCGGCCGAACCGCGAATGCGTAATGTTGCGGGTCGAAGACTGCGTCCAGAAGCTGAATGGACTTCTGAAGCTCGTGGGTCACGGTCCAGGCCAGAAGCGGCTTGTCGTATACGAAAGCGTCGATCTCGCCGTTGCGGAGCGCCGTCAAACCGTCCTTGGCCGTTGCGTATCCGCGCGGCCTGACGCGCATCTGCGTGAGCGAGATTTCGCCGCTGGTCCCTCCCACCGTTCCGACGCGCACAGCCGACAGATCGGCCACACCGTGAACCGCACCCTGGAGTTTTCGCACGGTCAGCGCCGAGGTGATGCCGGCCGTGAACACCGCGATGGCGATGATCGAGCCGACCATCCACAGCATGGCGATCGCGCGGCCCGGCAATGTGCGCGGCCCGAAATTGCCGATGCCGCGCTGGGTCATGGCGACGGTCGTCCACCACACGCTCGAACTGAGGCCGCGTGTGATCGTGCCGCCGAACTCGTCATTGTGCCGGCGCTCGAGAATCCAGACGACCAATCCGACCGCCAAGGCAAGGCCGATGAGGGCGAGAACCGCCTGCGCGAAGC
>JAEWCJ010000476.1 GCA_023390695.1 Pseudomonadota bacterium
GCGCCGCTTCCAAACGGTCATT
The DNA here is from genome assembly GCA_023390695.1 of Pseudomonadota bacterium. Next base: position 23 of record JAEWCJ010000476.1, read on the forward strand.
GCCCCAGAAGATCTCGCCGTCCTGCGCGACAAAACTGGGCGCGCCGAAGAGGCCAAGCTGCTGTGCCCGCTCGGTCTGCGTGCGAAGCAGCGACTTGATCTCGTCGCTTTGCGACTTGTCGAAAACCGCTTTGGGGTCGCACTGCAGCGATCGCAGCAGATCCTGAATGACGGCGGGATCGTGGATGAACCGGCCGTCGGCGAATTCGGCGCGATACACGGCTTCCACAAAATCCTCGCCCCAGCCCTCGCCGAGGCCGACCAAGGCGACCCGCGCCGCCAGCAATCCGTTCTGCGGAAAGACGGCAGGTTTTTGAAAAGCCAGCCCATACCCCTCGCACAGCCGCGACAGGTCACGCCACATATAGCGGCCCTTGCGTTCATAGATGTTGAACGGGGAATCGCTCCAGCCCTGCGCGCCGAAGATCGGGCCCAGCAGGAAGGGGCGATACTCGATCGCGACACCCTGCTCCTGTGCGAGACGGCGAATCCGCATCGCGGCGGGATAGGAATAGGTCGATGCAAATTCGAACCAGAATCCGAGGCGCGGTGTGGACATCGGCGGTATCTCGACGGAAGAGCGGGAAACGGTCATGATCAGCGTCGGGCGGGAGCATAAGACGGATTGTGGTGAGGTCTCATGCGGCACATCCTGATTTTGGGCGCGTTCACAGCCGGCCTTCAGTTTCTGCCCAGCGTGGCGCAGGCACGGGAATATCCCTGGTGCGCCCGCTACGACTGGACGACCTACAATTGCGGCTTTGTCAGTTTCCAGCAATGCTTGGCGACGGTCAGCGGGATCGGCGGTTTCTGCGAACAGAATCCCCGCTATGTGCCGGAGCAGCCCCGCCGCAAAAAACCCGCCAGGGGCAACCGGTAGCTTGCAGGCGGTGCCGGAGCGGCCCTTTTTGCCGTTTGGGGTGCTTGGCGGCTTGAACCGCGGGGCCGTCCGCCTATAGTCCGCGCGAAATTTCCCCTACCACGTGGACTTCCCGACATGACCCAGAGCGGCCCGAAAAAGGGCGACGTCAAGAAAGTGGTGCTGGCCTATTCCGGCGGCCTCGACACCTCGATCATTCTGAAATGGCTGCAGACCACCTATGGCTGCGAGGTCGTGACCTTCACGGCCGATCTCGGCCAGGGCGAGGAGCTGGAGCCGGCGCGCAACAAGGCGCTGCTGCTCGGCATCAAGCCGGAGAACATCTTCATCGAGGACCTGCGCGAGGAATTCGTTCGCGACTACGTCTTCCCGATGTTTCGCGCCAATACGGTCTATGAGGGGCAATATCTGCTCGGCACCTCGATCGCGCGGCCGCTGATCGGCAAGAAGCAGATCGAGATCGCCGAGAAGGTTGGCGCCGACGCGGTGTGTCACGGTGCGACCGGCAAGGGCAACGACCAGGTGCGCTTCGAGCTGACCTATTATGCGCTGAAGCCGGACGTAACGGTGATCGCACCCTGGCGCGAATGGGATCTCACCTCGCGCACCAAGCTGATCGAATTTGCGGAGATGCACCAGATTCAGATCGCCAAGGACAAGCGCGGCGACGCGCCGTTCTCGGTGGACGCCAATCTTCTGCACGCGTCGTCCGAAGGCAAGGTGTTGGAGGATCCGAGTCTGGAAGTGCCGGATTATGTCTATTCGCGCACCGACGATCCGGAGAAGGCACCCGACACGCCAACGGTCATCACCATCGATTTTGAAAAGGGCGATCCGGTCGCGATCAACGGCAAGAAGCTATCGCCGGCGACGCTGCTCGCCCAGCTCAATGATTTCGGCAAGAAGAACGGCATCGGCCGGCTCGATCTGGTCGAAAACCGTTTCGTCGGCATGAAATCGCGCGGCATGTACGAGACGCCGGGCGGCACCATCCTGCTCGCGGCGCATCGCGGCATCGAGAGCATCACGCTGGATCGCGGTGCGGCCCATCTCAAGGATGAGCTGATGCCGAAATATGCCGAGCTGATCTATAACGGCTTCTGGTTCTCGCCGGAGCGCGAGATGCTGCAGGCTGCGATCGACAGGAGCCAGGAATTCGTCACCGGCCGCGTCACGCTGAAGCTTTACAAGGGCAGCGCGTGGGTGATCGGCCGCGAAAGCCCGTATTCACTGTATGATCAGGAACTCGTCACCTTCGAGGAAGGCGATGTCGCCTATGATCATCGCGACGCTGAAGGCTTTATTCGCCTGAATGCACTGCGCTTGCGTACGCTGGGTCAGCGCCGGAAAAAGCTGAAGCTTTGATGTTCTCGCCGGATTGCTTCGGCATTCCGAGTAAGGAAAGTGAACGCCATCGCGGTGATCGACCGCGATGGCGTTTTGGCATTTAACGGGGCGGCGCGCCGGCTTGTCCCGTCAGCAGCGGGGTGATGCGGCGCACCGTGACGCGGCGATTGCGCCGTTCCGCAGCCTCGGTCTCAATCTTCAGATATTGCTCGCCATAACCTTGCGTGGTCAGGTTCTCCGGCGGAATTCCGAAATGGTCGGTGAGGAGATTGGCGACCGATTCAGCGCGCCGGTCCGACAGCGAGAGATTGTCGATGTCGGAACCGACCGCATCGGTGTGACCTTCCACGAGGAACACTTCGTTCGGATTGCGGGCGAT
>JAEWCJ010000007.1 GCA_023390695.1 Pseudomonadota bacterium
CGTCGTCATGCACTTCCAGCAGATGGGCGGCGAACATCTGCGCCTTCGCCTTGATCTTGCGCGCGGCCATCGCGGTCGCCGCGCCCGACACCGGCGTCGAGCGCGAACCATAGGTGCCGAGCCCATAAGGTGCGGTGTCGGTATTGCCTTCCTCGACCGTGATCTGGTCGGCGGCGATGCCGATCTCGCTGGCAATGATCTGCGCGTAGGTGGTCTCGTGTCCCTGTCCCTGCGACTTGGTGCCGAGCCGCGCGATCACGCTGCCGGTCGGATGGATGCGGATCTCGGCCGAGTCGAACATCGCAATGCCGAGAATGTCGCAATTGCGCGAAGGGCCGGCCCCCACGATCTCGGTAAAGAAAATGACGCCGATACCCATCAATTCGCGGGTCTCGCCGCGTTTGAAGGCCTCGCGTTTGGCCTTCTGCTCTTCGCGCAGCGCCGTGTAGCCGACGGCATCGAGCGCCTTCTGCATGGCCATGTGATAGTCGCCGGAATCGTATTCCCAGCCGAGCGCCGAGGTATAGGGAAACTGCTCGCGCCGGATGAAGTTCTTCATGCGGAACTCGGCCGGATCCATGCCGAGCTTCTGCGCCATGATATCCATCGCGCGCTCGATGCAATAAGCCGCCTCGGTGACCCGGAACGAGCAGCGGTACGCAACGCCACCCGGCGCCTTGTTGGAATAGACGCCGTCCACGGCCACATGCGCGACCGGAAAATCGTAGGAGCCGGTGACGATATTGAAGAAACCGGCCGGCCATTTGCTGGGATCGGCGCAGGCGTCGAAGGCGCCATGGTCGGCAAGCGTATGAACGCGAAGCCCGGTCACCTTGCCGTCCTTGGTACAGGCGATTTCCGTGGTCATGTGATAGTCGCGCGCGAAGGCCGTGGTCGACAGATTCTCGATCCGGTCCTCGACCCATTTTACCGGCCGCCCTGTCACGATCGAAGCGACGATCGCACAGATATAGCCGGGATAGGCGCCGACCTTGTTGCCGAAGCCGCCCCCGATATCGGGCGCAATCACGTGAATCTTGTGTTCGGGGATTTTCGAGATCAGCGAGGCCACCGTGCGGATGACATGCGGCGCCTGGAACGTACCATAAAGCGTCAGGTCGCCCTTGATCTTGTCGAAGGACGCGAGGCACTGGCAGGTCTCGAGCGGGCAAGGATGCACACGCTGATACGTGATCATCTCCTTGATCGTCACATCGGCCTTGCGAAAGGCCGCGTCGGTGGCGTCCTTGTCGCCCATCTCCCAGGTGAAGATATGATTGTAGTGCTTGCGCTGGCCGTGCGCGCCTTCGGTCTTGTCCTTGATGTCCTCACGCAGCACGGGCGCATCGGCCGCCATCGCCTTGAACGGATCGATCACGACCGGCAAGGCCTCGTATTCGACTTCCACCAGATCCGCCGCATCGGCCGCTGCATAACGATCTTCCGCAACGACGAACGCGACCTCCTGGTTCTGATACAGCACCTTCTCTTCCGCCAGCACCGCAGCGACATCGCCGGCCAGCGTCGGCATGTAATGCAGGCCGAGCGGCTTCAGATCCGCCGCAGTGAGCACGGCCAGCACGCCCGGCACCGCCCTGGCCTTCGCGGTGTCGATTTTCCTGATACGCGCATGTGCGTAGGGCGAACGCGTGAAGTCGCCGTAAAGCATGCCGGGTATCTTGACGTCGTCAACATAAGTGCCCTTTCCTTGCGTGAAGCGAATGTCTTCGACGCGCTTGCGCTTGCAACCCAGGCCCTGCAGCTTTTCGGCGCGTTCCGTCGCGGTGGGGGTCATGTCGTTCATTCTGCGGCCTCCTGGTACTGCGTGCCGTTCAGCTTGGCGGCGGCGTATTGGATCGCCTTCACGATGTTCTGATAGCCGGTGCAACGGCACAGATTGCCGGCAATACCGAAACGGATCTCCTCCTCGCTCGGTGAGGGATTCTCCTGCAGCAGCCTGTGCGCACGGGTGATCATGCCCGGCGTACAGAAACCGCATTGCAGACCATGCATTTCGCGAAAACCTTCCTGCAGCGCGTGCAGCGTGCCGTCGGGATTGGCGATGCCTTCGATGGTGAGGATCTCCGCGCCGTCCGCCTGCACCGCGAACATGGTGCAGGCTTTCACCGATTTTCCGTTGATATCGACCGTGCACGCACCGCAATGGGTGGTATCGCAACCGATATGCGGACCGGTGAGGTTGAGCTGTTCCCGCAGAAAATGGATCAGCAAAGTGCGGGGCTCGACCAGAGCCTCTTCCGTCTTGCCGTTGACGGTCAGGGTGATGTGCGATTTGGGCATGGGATTTCTCTCTGTCAGGCGCGCGCGCGGTCTTTGGCGCGGGCAAGAGCGCGGGCGAACATCACGCCCGCCATCTTGGTGCGGTAGCGCGCCGGACCACGGCCATCCGAGGCTGGCGCGGTGATGGCTTCGGCCGCGGCCACCGCTTTCTTCACCGTTGCGTCATCCAATGCAGAGCCGATGAGAATTCTCGCGGCGTCCTCGGCCCACAATGCCGTTTCCGCAACATTGGTCAGGCCGATGGAACAGGTCGCAACCCTGTCGCCGTTCATCGTGAGGATCACCGCGGCAGCCGCAGTCGCGTAGTCGCCGATCTTGCGCTTCAGCTTTTCGTAGGCCCAGCCGTGACCAGCCGGCGGCGTCGAGATGCGGATCGCGGTCAGGATCTCGCCGGGCTCCAACGCAGTAAAATAGGCGCCCTGATAGAAATCGCGCGCGGCGATCCGACGCTCGCCGGCTTTGCCGGTGAGTTGATAAACCGCATCCAGGCACATCATCACGCCCGGCATGTCGTTGCCCGGATCGCCATTGGCGACATTGCCGCCCAGCGTGCCGAGATAACGCACCTGCGGATCGGCGATCACTAGCGACGTCTCGCGCAGGATCGGGAGCTTGGCGGTGAGCAAATCCGAGCCGATCAGCTCATGCTGCGTCGTCATGGCTCCGATAACGATGTCGGCGCCGTCTTCATGAATTCCCTTGAGATCGGCGACACCAGCAAGGTCGATCAGATGCGCCGGACTTGCCAGCCGCAGCTTCATCATCGGTATGAGGCTATGTCCTCCAGCCAGCGGGCGCGCATCGTCGCCAAGCGATGCCAGCAGACCGACGGCGTCTTCGACGGATGCGGGGCGATGGTAGGCAAAAGATCCGGGGATCATCGGCGCTCCTTCCGGGCGCCCAAGCCCGCTGGCTTACGGCCAGTGTCCTTTGACGGGCGCCCTCCTCCATATGATTGCGGCAAGCGTGTCCAAGGGTGCGCCGCAGCAACAAGTGAAGGAGCACGAAACGGGCCGGAGAAGCACGAATGGCTGCCGCAACGCACGAATGGCGGCAAGCCAGCACGAATTGCGACAGCGGTCCTGACCTAAAAGCTCGGCTTATGCGGACAGCATCACGAATCTATTGCGACGCAGCATGCGCTGCAGGCTCGGTCTGCGACGGCACCGTTTCTGCCGACATTGCCTTGATGCGCGATTTCAGCCAGCCGATGCGGCTGCGGCTGACCGGAACGGCGTAATGCTCGGTGGCCGCGAGTTCGACCAGTTCCGTGTCGCCCGAGCGCCGATAGCCGATCACCCGCTCTATGTTGACGATGTGACTGCGATGGATGCGCACGAACCGGTTCTGGTCGAGCCGGCCCTCGATGTCGCCTATCGACAGCGGACAGAACAACTTGGCACTGCCATTGAAGATATATGCGTAGTGCGCGTTGGCATGGACCGCGACCACGTCGTCAACGGACAGGAATTGCGTGGCCCCTTCGCGCTCGATCGGCAAATGGCGGGCCTTGCGTGCCGGCGGCCCACCGGCGCCGCCCAGGGGACCATAATTTCCGCGGCCCGGTTCCCCCTCCATGGCTCCAGGAACGAGATCGGCGCCGGCAGATGTTTCGCCAACGGCGGGCGGCGGCAAGCCAGCCAATTCCGCTTCGGACGGCACGTCATCGCGCGACCGGTCGGGCACCAGGAACAGCAGGAATATGCCGGAGACGCAAAAACCGACAATGGCGACCACGATAGCCAGCAGATCGGACGACAGAGCGGGCGCTTGCGATGGCGCGCCGGCATGCGGAAACAGCGTCATGCCCTCCATCGCCATATAGTGCATGCCAGATACGGCGATGCCGAAGGCAACAGCCGACAGCAACAAGGGCGGCCGTCTTCCGCGCTCCGTCGCAAGCCAGAGCGCAAGGCCGGACGCCACGATCGCAATGGCCAGGCTGGCCGCGACATATGGAGAAGAGTGAACCATATGCGTGCTGGCATGCAGCGCCGTCATGCCGATGTAATGCATCGAGACGATGCCCGCGCCCATCAGGCATGCAGACAGCGTGAGCCGCATCGGTGTCAGCAGCCCTGAACTGGTGAAGTAAACCGCGATACCGACCACGATCACGCAGACGAGGAACGAGAGCAGCGTGGGGAACGCCAGATAATCGACTGGAAATGGCAGCCGGGCGGCCAGCATCCCGACGAAATGCATGGTCCAGATTGCCAGTGCGAGAGAAAGCGCGGCGGCGGCCAGCAGCAGGCGTCTACGCATGCCGGTTGCCTCGCGGACCTGCACCGCCAGACCCAGACCGACATAAGCTCCCTGAATCGCCATTACGACCGAGAGCAGCACAAGCCATGGCTCATACGTTACCGGCAAGCTGTCATCCTCATAGGCAGCGTTCGGCAACCGCCTCATATAGGCGCCTTAGAACAAATATAGGCTATTTCGGGAGCCGGGACGAGCGTGCTTGTGATCGCATCAAGACGAATTTGACAGGAGCGGCAGAGACCTCATGTCACAGGCTTTCTCGGCGAATTTTCAGACTCTCACGATCCGCAATGCCCGTAACCGGTGCTCCAGCCTGAAATCGATCCACGCAGAAGCACATGATGCCGCTCCGCCGTCAGGCAATGCGGGATACCCGCCCGTTTGCCCTTTGAATGCTGGATCAGCTTGGCTGATTCCCCGCGCTCGGGAACCGGACGCGCTAGCCGCGCACCCAGCGGCAACGCATCTGCGGCGTGACGACAGTGCCGCTCGGCCGATGCTCGGTCAGATACCAGTCCTCGCATTGGCGATAGGCCGGGGCAGGCGCCGGCCAGGAATATTCGTCCGGCCGCGGATAGGGCCAGAAGGACGGCTGCGACTGCGGCTGCACCCGGATGCGGGTGCGCGCGCGGCGCTCCTGTGCGGACAATTCCGACGGCGCATGAAGGCCGGCATTCTGGGCAACGGCGGGTGTACTCATGCCGAGCGAAAGGATGCCAGCCGCTGCCAACACTGCAAAAGCCGCAAGGCCTGACCTGAAAATGCTCATGCGCGTCGCTCCGCTCGTCCGGCTGCAAGCTCTCCCATCACGCCGGACAGGTCAACCCGATAGCGAGCCCGCCTGTGTCGCTCTATGCTCGCGGTATGCGAGACCAGAGACAGGATGGCGAGGAACAGGCTGCCCAACGCGAGCTGGAGAAGCTGCGGCATGAGGGCGACACCCTTGGCGGGATTTTTGTGCGATGGTTGACGCCGCGTGCGACCGAGACGGGCGATCCGATCGAATTATGGGGCACCCGTATCGGCCGTGGCCTGAGCGCGGTCGCGCTGCTGGCCATCTGCCTGTATCTGGTTTGGGTCTACCTTCGTTAGTTGCTGCGTCGTTCCTGGGGCCGATCCGGGGGTCCATCTGCCGATGAAGGTTTGTCAACGAAGGATAGATTGCCGGCCCAACCCGGCAATGATGACGGATTATGGACGACAATCCCCTTGCAAATCCCCTCGCCTGGCGCTCGGTCAGGGCGCTGTCGCTCGCCGAGATGGAAGTGATCGCCGAGGAATCGTTTCGCCGCCTGCCGGAGACCTTCCGCGCGCTTTGTTCCGATCTCGTGATCCAGGTCGACGACTTCCCGACCGAGGACGTGGTGCGGCAGATGCGGCTGCAGAGCGAATTCGAGATTCTCGGATTGTTTCAGGGCGTCGGGCTGCCGTTCCAGTCGGTGTCCGATCCCGCGCGCATGCCGAACCTGATCTGGCTCTATCGCCGCCCAATCCTGGATTACTGGGCGGAGCATGAGGAGACGCTGGGCTCCATCATCACCCATGTCCTGGTACATGAGATCGGTCATCATTTCGGATTGTCCGACGACGACATGGAAGCGATCGAGGCAAGCGTGGAATAACGCGGCGAGGAATTCATTCGACCGCCCTTCTTCGAGAGGACAGATGCGAACCAAGCCGTGCCTGACATCCGCCGACGTTCTGAACATGGCCGCCGCCTGCAAGGCCGAGGCCCAGACCAACAAATGGAGCGTGACCATCGCCATCACCGATGATGCCGGCGCGCTGCTGTATCTGGAGCGCATGGATGGCGCTGGCCCCACCACGGCGGAGGTCGCGGCCGCCAAGGCGCGCACCTCGGCGCTCACCCGCCGCCCGAGCAAATTCTGGGAGGAGCGGCTGAAGGACCGCCCCGGCTTCGTCAATTTCCCGGGCGTTCTGCACATCCAGGGCGGCCTGCCGATCATGTACGAGGGCGAATGCGTGGGCGCGATCGGCGTTTCCGGCGTGGCCTCGCACGAGGACGAGCAGATCGCCCAAGCCGGGCTGAACAGCCTCGCCTGACCACCTGCGCACGGCCCGCAGGGCAGCCATTTCACCCATCTGGCGGACCGCAACCGGCCTTGACCGGCTGCGGTCCATCCGCCTACAGGAAAGCGAGGAATGCGTGCCCGAGCACGCCAAAAGGACCCGACGATGGACAAGTTTACCGTGCTGGAAGGCGTCGCGGCGCCGCTGCGAGTGGTCAATGTCGACACCGACATGATCATCCCGAAACAATATCTGAAGACCATCAAGCGCACCGGTCTCGGCAAGGGCCTGTTCTCGGAGAAGCGCTACAATGACGACGGCAGCGAGAATCCGGATTTCGTGCTCAACCAACCGGCCTATCGCAACGCCAAGATCCTGGTCGCCGGCGACAATTTCGGCTGCGGCTCCTCGCGCGAACACGCACCCTGGGCGCTGCTCGATTTCGGCATCCGCTGCGTGATCTCGACCTCGTTCGGCGACATTTTCTACAACAACAGCTTCAAGAACGGCATCCTGCCGATCCGTGTTTCGCCCGAGGAACTGGAGAAGCTGTTTGACGACGCCGAACGCGGCGCCAACGCAACGCTGACCATCGACCTCGAGAATCAGGAAATCCGCGGTCCCGATGGGGGCGCCATCAAGTTCGAGATCGATCCCTTCCGCAAACACTGCCTGCTCAATGGCCTCGACGATATCGGCCTGACGATGGTCAAGCAGGACAAGATCGACACTTTCGAAAACAAGACCAAAACCGAGCGGCCCTGGCTGTAACGAGACGTCCGTGAAAGCGTTTCTGTTCATCCTATTCGCGGCTGTGCTGATGCTGCCAACGGCGGCATCTGCGCAGCGCACGAAATTCGACGGCCTGCGACAATGCGAGCGCTACGGTGCGCTGCAATTCCGCAAGCACAATCCGTCCTTCCGCCGGTTTCTGATCGACCGCTCGACCGTGAGCGAGGACAAGTTCGTCGATCAGGTCGGACAGCAATTCGTCTCGACCATCTATCACGGCAAGGCAACCTTCGAGGCCGGGGGCGGACCGAAACAGGTGCGCTTCATCTGCCTGCATGCCGGCTACCGACGCGGGCCGGTTTTCGTCTATACGCTGCCGGAATAGCTATCTTGGTCAATCCGGGACACGCCGAAGGCACAGGCCTGGAATCCAGTTTTATAGGCACTACTTGTTTCTTCGTGTGCCATAGCGCGCCAAAGCCAAAGATGCGCGTGAACGCGCTTATGCCGTGCGGCTCGACCATGCGGCCGCTGCGTAGCGGTCCTCGAAGGATAATCGGCTGGCATCTATAAGACAGTTGCCGTCGTCCTTCGAGGCTTGCGCTTCGCGCAAATACCTCAGGATGACGGATTGAGCCTTAGCCTCGCGCCGCGATCGCGTCCGCGATGGCAACCATCCTGCGCGCAATATCCGCATGCATGCGCTCGACCATACGGCCATCAAGCTGCACCACGCCTTTATCCTTATTCTCCGGCTGATCGAAGGCGGCGATGATCTTCTTCGCCTGCGCGATTTCTTCGGCGTCCGGCGAAAATGTATCGTTGCACGGCGCGATCTGATTGGGATGGATCAACGTCTTGCCGTCCATGCCGAGATCGCGTGCTTGCGCGCATTCCTGCACGAAGCCGTCCATGTCGCTAAGATCGTTGTAGACGCCATCGAGAATGGAAATGCCATAGGCGCGTGCCGCCAGCACGCAGGTGGTCAGCCAGGGCAACATCGTCCAGCGCCCGGGCACCAGACGCGTGCCGGTCTCCTTGGCGAGGTCGTTGGTGCCCAGCACGAAGCCCGCCAGTCGTGTCTCCGAATCCTTGGCGGCCGCCGCGATCGACCGAATATTGAAGATCGCAATCGGCGTCTCGATCATCGCCCAAATCCGGGTCTTATGATCCGTCCCCATGTCGAGCAGGCGCTGGCCCAGCATTTCAAGCTGATCGGCGCTGGAGATTTTCGGCACCAGGATGCCATCCGGCGCCGCGTGCGCTGCCGCGTTCAGATCCTCCGCATGCCAGGGCGTGTCGATGGCATTGACGCGAACGAACACTTCGCGGGCGCCAAAACCACCGGCCTTCACCGCCTCCGCCACCTGCTTGCGTGCTTCCATTTTCGCGTCCGGCGCGACGGCGTCTTCGAGATCGAGGATCACGCCATCCGCCG
>JAEWCJ010000410.1 GCA_023390695.1 Pseudomonadota bacterium
TATCTCGTCCGGTGTCGTTCAATCCAGCCGCGCCCCTTGAGGCGGCGTATTGAACATCGGCCGTGAAGGCCAGACCGTCGATCGACCTCAGCTCTCGTTGGCCGCGATCGATTCCATCAGCGACACGAGCTGGCGCTGCACCGTCTGGTCCTTGATCTTGCTGTAGGCGCGCAGCAGGCGGAGGCTGAAGGCCGAGTCGAGGAAGAGCAGGCTTTCGACTTCGCGCGCCTTGTTGTCGCCGTCGTAGAAGAAGGTCACGGGGACGTCGAGAGCGGAGGCGATCTGCTGGAGGCGAGCCGCGCCGACGCGATTGACGCCCTTCTCGTATTTCTGGACCTGCTGGAAGCTGACCCCGAGCTTCTCGCCGAGCTCGGCCTGCGAAATCTTCATCTCGACGCGCCGCAGCCGGATCCGCTTGCCGAGCTCGATGTCCGGCTTCCCGGCGCTGCGCTGCTTCATTCTTTTCGCCGCTGCTTTCATCTTTGTTTTCACCTTTGTTCTTCGGTTGAAAATCCCCCGAAGAGCTGGGTCAGGGGTTCGCCCATGTACGAGTCCTTGAATTCATGCGGGTGCACGAATTCTTCCTTAAACCACGGGAAGCGAGCCGGATTGAAAGCCTCGATCAGCCAGTCAATCATGTGCCGCACGCGCGGAATACGGCCGCTACCGGGGTGGTAGGACAGCCAGATGTCCAGCGGTCGGTTCAGCTCGACCTCCAGTGGAATCAACTTCCCGCCAAGCGCAATGGCGTAGCTCGGGAACACGCCGATGCCGGCGCCATTCGCGACCGCCCAGTAGTTGGCGCTCGAGACGTTGGTCTTCATGACCAGAAGGTCACGTTCCGGGACGCCCGGGAAGAAGCTCTCGAAGGTTTCCCTGGCGGCGAGTTCGTCGGCGAATTGCAGCACCAGGCGATGCTTGATCAATTCCGCCGCCGTTCGCGGCGCGCCATGCTTTGCGATGTATTTCTCCGAGGCCCAGAACATCAGGTGCATGCGGCCGAGCCGCACCAGCTTGATATCGAGCGCCGAAGGACGCGACAGGTGGATGGCGACGTCAGCTTCGTGGCGCGAGACGTCGGCCGAGCGCATCGCACAATGCAGATCAACCAGGATCTTCGGATAGGCCTGCTGGAATTCGACGAGGCGCGGCGCCAGCCAGAACGTGCCGAGCCCCTCGGTGACGGCAACCCGGACCTCGCCCGACAAGGCGTTGGCCATCGAATCGCTGGCGCGCAGCACGTCGAAGGTGGCCGCCTCCATGCGCTCGACCGCGGAGACCACCAGCGCGCCCTCGTCGGTGAGATGGGTGCCGTGGACGTCGCGGGTAAACAGGGTCGTGCCGGTCTGACGTTCGAAATCGTCGATTCGCCGGCGCACGGCATTGATCGACAGGGACAAGCGTTCGGCCGCCGACCGGAAACTCCCGCATCGGACGACTTCAAGGAATATGCGGGCCGCATCCCAATCCGAGAGGCCGCTGAGATTTGTCTTTGGGCGTTCCGCTGGAGCAACGCCCCTTTCCGCTAAGGAGTGCATACAATTCCCTTCGGGCGGCTAAACTGGCAGAATCTGGCGCAAACCACAACCAAGACGGGTTGGGGAACGACGAGTTTTGAACGTCATCCTTTACTACCCGTGGGCGGTATTGGGATGCTGTCCAGGCTGGGGATTGGACTGGGTTTCGTCCGACTGAGGGGTTTGGCGTGAGTTCCGTTGCGAGCCGTGAAGTGGCTGCGGGATTGCCGGCGCTGTCCGCGACGAGAATTGTTGCGCGAGCGCCGCTGTCATCTCCCTTGATGGATCGATCTCACCGCATCAGGCGTTTGCTCCCGAACCGCCTTGGCGATCGCCGACGACGCTGCGCGGAAGCCGCAGCCAGAACAGCGGTTCCACGGCAGAAACACGCTCAAATCAGGTTCGGGGGCGCAGGAGCTTCGTGCTATCTTTGCTTTGCCAGGGGGGCCGAAGGGAAGGTCCCGAACCCGTCTCTCAGGCCGAATTAACGGAAAGAACGCCGGTGTCGCATTCAGACGAAAAGTTGCAGTCGGTGCTGGAAACCCTTGAGGAGTGCCGCAGGGTTCTCAATGAGTGCAACAGCCGTGAATCGGCCGAGATGCTGTCCATCGTCATCCTAGACGTGCGGATGAAACTGAAAGGAATCGACAGCGCCGATCTCAAGGCGCTGTGCGACGAGATGCTGCGGAGCGCTGCGAGCGAGCCGCTGACCCCTTCCAAGCAGACGCAGGACCAGCCCCGGCGTCCGCTGCTCCGCGTGGTGAAATAAGCCGCGCCGCCGAATCTCGCTTTTTGGCGAGGTTTGTGCGCGTCCCGATGCCGCATCTGTGATCACGGAGGGCATCGGGAGGAGCCTTGGTTTTGTGCGCCTTTGTTGCGCATTCTCCGGCATCGGTTACACCAGAGCCGGTTCGGCTCCGGGCCGCGTGCATTCCTTGCGCGCCGCACCGGGCCTGAGATGGCTCCGACTGCATCATGCAAAATGTTTCGATCCCGGCGGCGCTGATTGCCGGCCTCGTCAGCTT
>JAEWCJ010000034.1 GCA_023390695.1 Pseudomonadota bacterium
CAACCGGCCCGGATCAAGCGCACCGCTTCATCGCGCTCGAACAGATAGAGCAGGTGGAGCAGCGCCTTGCCGCGCTCGCTGGCCAGCATGGGATCGCGGGCCAGGATCAGATGGGCGTCGTCGCGAGCGGCGGTCAGCAGCGCGCCATGCGTCTCGATGCGCGCGATGCGGAATCCGGGCAGACCGCTCTGGCGTGTGCCGAGCACGTCGCCTTCGCCGCGCAGCTTCAGGTCTTCCTCGGCGATGCGAAAGCCGTCTTCGCTTTCACGCATGATGGCGAGCCTCGCCTTTGCGGTCTCACCGAGCGGCGTCTTGTAAAGCAGCAGGCAGGTGGAATGCGCGCTGCCGCGGCCGATGCGGCCGCGCAATTGGTGCAATTGCGCGAGTCCGAAACGCTCCGCATGTTCGATCACCATCACCGTTGCTTCGGGCACGTCGACGCCGACTTCGATCACGGTCGTCGCCACCAGCAACTGCGTCTCGCCGGCCGCGAACCGCGCCATCACGGCGTCTTTCTCGACGCCGCGCATGCGCCCATGCACCAGATCGGCCAGACTGCCGAACCGCTGCCGGAGCAGATCGAAGCGTTCCTCGGCAGCGGCGAGATCGCTCTTTTCGGATTCCTCGATCAGCGGACACACCCAGTAAACCCGCTTGCCTTCCTTCAACGCGCGGCCGACAGCATCCACGACATCCGGCAGGCGCTCGAGCGGGATGGTGCGGGTGTCGATGGGCTGACGGCCCGCCGGCTTCTCGCGCAGTTCGGACACATCCATGTCGCCGAAATAGGTGAGCACCAGGGTGCGCGGAATGGGCGTCGCGGTCATCACCAGCATGTCCACGGCGTCTCCCTTGCGCGCCAGCGCCAGCCGCTGATGCACGCCGAAGCGATGCTGCTCGTCGACGATCGCCAGGGCGAGATCGCAGAACGCCACGTCATCCTGGAACAGCGCATGCGTGCCGAGAACGAGGTCGATGACACCGTCCTGCAGTCGCTGCAGCAGCTCATCGCGCTCGCGTCCCTTCTCGCGGCCGGTCAGAATGGCGAGCCGTAGTCCGGCGGCCTCTGCGAAAGGTGCGATAGTCTTGAAATGCTGCCGCACCAGAATTTCGGTCGGCGCCATCAGGGCGGCCTGCCGCCCTGCTTCGATCACCGCCGCAGCCGCGAGCAGCGCCACCACTGTCTTGCCCGAACCGACATCGCCCTGGAGCATGCGCAACATGCGTTGCGGCTGTCCGAGATCCTCGACGATCGCATCCACCGCGCGACGCTGCGAATTCGTCAGCGAATAGGGCAGAGCGGCGATGATTTTCTGGCGCAAACGGCCATCGCCGGCGCTCGCCCGCCCCGGATGCTTCTTCTGGTCGGCACGGATCAGGGCGAGCGCGAGCTGCCCGGCGAGCAATTCGTCATAGGCAAGACGCTTCCAGGCCGGCCCTTCCGGCAGCCCGTCGTTCAGATCGGACGGACGATGCAGCGACTGGAACGCATCCTTGAGCGGTGGAAGGCGGTTGCGTGCCAGCCATGCCGCGTCCTGCCATTCCGGCAGCGACGGGATCTTCGTCAATGCGCCGTCCATTGCCTTGCGGATCTGATTGGCGCCGAGACCTTCGGTGAGCGGATAGACAGGCTCGATCAACGGCAGCGCGGCGAGACCTTTCTCGTCCACCACGCGGTCGGGATGCACGATCTGCAGCATGCCGTCATAAAACGCGGCGGTGCCGGAGACGTAGCGGGTCTCGCCGACCGGCAGCAGCTTTTCGAGATAGTCCTTGCGGGCGTGAAAATAGGTGAGAACGATGTCGCCGGTGTCGTCATGCGCATAGATGACATGCGGCGCGCGCGCGCGGCCGGGCGGGGCGGGGCGGTGCCGGTCGATGGTGACGGCGACGGTGACGACCTTGCCCGGCTCGACATCGCGCAATTTCGGCCGCTCGCGCCGGTCGATGGCGCCGCTCGGCATGTGAAACAGGAGATCGAGGACGCGCGGCTCCTCATCGCGCCCGAGCAGTTTGCGATACAGCCTCTCCACCTTGGGGCCGACCCCGGGCAGGGAGGTGATCGCGGCGAAGAAGGGATCGAGCAGGGACGGACGCATCGGAGGAACTTCGGTATGGGGTTTATGCACACGGAACGGGCTGACAGGCGCAGACTCGCAGCATATATAACCCGCGCCCGGCCCGTCCGGGCGTTTGGCGTTTGCAGAGGAAGAAACGAATGACCGGGACGACGCGATCGAGTGAGGGATTGGATCCGCGCCGCCGCCGTCTTCTGTTCCGCTCCTGGCACCGCGGGATCCGGGAGGCCGACCTGCTGATGGGGCGCTTTGCCGATTCCTGCATCGGCGAGTTGTCCGAGGCCGAACTCGATCAATATGAGAGCCTGCTCGAGGTGCCCGACCACGATCTGTATGTCTGGGTGACCGGCGAGGTGGCGTTGCCTGCGGAATACGATACCGCGGTCATGCGCCGGCTCCGGTCCTTCCACAACACCGACGGCGAGGCGCGCTGATGGCGAGGTCTCCTGCCGAGCTGCTGCGCCTGGGCAAGCCGCTGACCCTGGCCGGCGTTGCCGACGGCGCGGAAGCTTTGGTGCTGTCCGATCTGGCGCGTGCGGTGGCGGCCAAGCCGAATGCGCCGGCGATCAGTCTGGTGGTGGTCTGCCGCGACGGTCCGCGCATGGCGGCGCTGGCGCGCGGCCTGTCGTTCTTTGCGCCCGATATTTCCGTGCTCGAATTTCCGGCCTGGGATTGTCTGCCCTACGACCGGGTCTCGCCGCATGCCGGCGTGATGGCGCAGCGCATGACCACGCTGTCGCGTCTCGCCAGCACCCGCGGGCATGAGAAGGCGTCCATCCTGCTCACCACGGTGAACGCCGCCTTGCAGCGCGTGCCGCCGCGCGACCGGGTGTCCGGTCAATCGCTGTCGGCGGCGCCGGGCAACGTCATGGGCATGGACCATGTCGTGGCGTGGCTGGAACTGAACGGCTATCTGCGCGCCTCTACCGTGCGCGAGCCCGGCGAATACGCCGTGCGCGGCGGCATCCTCGACCTGTTTCCGCCCACGATGGACGATCCGGTCCGCTTCGATTTCTTCGGCGACACGCTGGAGACGATCCGCGTTTTCAATCCGGAAACGCAGCGCACCCAATACGACATGCGCGCGCTCAATCTGGTGCCGGTCGCGGAATTCCAGCTCACGACCGAAACCATCCGCAAATTCCGCACCGGCTATGTCGCGTCGTTCGGCGTGGCGGCGCCGGGCGACGTGCTGTACGAGGCGGTGAGCGAGGGGCGCCGCTACCCGGGCATGGAGCATTGGCTACCGTTGTTCCACGACCGGATGGATACGCTGTTCGATTACGTCACGGGCTCGCCGATCGCAATGGAGCCGCTGGCGGAAGAAGCCGCGCACGAGCGTTTCGCCCAGATCGCCGACTATTACGAAGCCCGCAAGGACGTGCCGGCATCGGCCGGCGCCGTGCCCTACAAGCCGCTGCCGCCGGATCGGCTCTATTTTTCCGAGCAGGAATGGAAGGATCGGCTGGACGACGCCGCGCTCGTTCGCGTTACGCCGTTCGCCGTGCCGGAAAGCGAGGGCGCAGTCGTCGATTGCGGCACCAAGCAGGGACACAACTTCGCCGCCGAGCGCGCCGAGCAGAATGCCAATGTGTTCGACGCGGTGACAAGGCACGTTCACGCGCTGCAGGCCGGAGGCAAGAACGTCATCGTCGCCATGTGGAGCGAAGGCGCGCGCGAGCGCATGAGCCATGTGCTGCGCGATCACGGATTGCCGAATCTCGTCAATGTCGCCTCCTGGTCGGAGGCCCTGCGTCAGCCGAAACCGCAGATAGCGCTGGCCGTGCTCGGGCTCGAAACCGGATTTGAAACGAGCGCCGCCGCCGTTGTCAGCGAGCAGGATATTCTCGGCGACCGTCTGGTGCGCTCGCGCCGTGCGTCGCGCCGCGCCGACAATTTCATCGCCGAAGCCACCAGTCTCTCGGCCGGCGACCTGGTCGTGCATGTGGATCACGGCATCGGCCGTTTCATCGGGCTGAAGACCGTCGAAGCGGCGGGTGCGCCGCACGATTGTCTCGAACTGCATTATGCCGGCGGTGACAGGCTGTTCCTGCCGGTCGAGAATATCGAATTGCTGTCGCGTTATGGCGCGGAGGAAACGCAGGTCGAACTGGACCGGCTCGGCGGCGGCGCCTGGCAGGCGCGCAAGGCGCGGATGAAGAGCCGCATTCGCGAGATGGCCAACGAGCTGCTCAAGATCGCCGCGGCGCGCAAGCTGCATGCGGCGCCGAAGCTTTCGGTCGAGACCGGCTCCTATGACGAGTTCTGCGCCGGCTTCCCGTATGAGGAGACCGAAGATCAATTGAGCGCCATCAACGCCGTGCTCGACGATCTGACAAAAGGCACGCCGATGGACCGCCTGGTCTGCGGCGATGTCGGTTTCGGAAAGACCGAGGTGGCGTTGCGCGCCGCCCTCGTGTCGGTGATGTCCGGCAAGCAGGTGGCGGTCGTGGTGCCGACCACGTTGCTGGCGCGGCAGCATTTCAAGACCTTCACCGAACGCTTCCGCGGTTTCCCGGTCAAAGTCGCGCAGGCCTCGCGCCTCGTCAGCGCCGCCGAACTGAAGGAGACGCGCAAGGGCATGGCGGCGGGCGAAGTCGACATCGTGGTCGGCACGCACGCGCTGCTCGGCAAGAATGTGCAGTTCAAGGATCTCGGTCTGGTCATTGTTGACGAGGAGCAGCAATTCGGCGTGGCGCACAAGGAGCGCCTGAAACAGTTGCGCGCCGAAGTGCATATGCTGACGCTGACCGCGACGCCGATCCCGCGCACGCTGCAACTGGCGCTGACCGGCGTGCGCGACCTGTCGATCATCGCGTCGCCGCCGGTGGATCGCCTCGCGGTGCGCACCTTCGTATCGCCGTTCGATCCGCTCCCCATCCGCGAGGCGCTGCTGCGCGAACGCTATCGCGGCGGTCAATCCTTCTATGTCTGCCCGCGCATCGAGGATCTGGCCGGCGCCAAGGACTTCCTCGACAAGACCGTGCCGGAGGTGAAGGTCGCGGTGGCGCATGGCCAGATGCCGCCGACCGTTCTGGAAGACATCATGTCGGCCTTCTACGACGGCAAGTTCGATGTGCTGCTGTCGACCACGATCGTCGAATCCGGCCTCGACGTCCCGTCCGCCAACACGCTGATCGTGCATCGCGCCGACCGCTTCGGCCTGGCGCAGCTCTATCAGTTGCGCGGTCGGGTGGGGCGCTCGAAGATCCGCGCCTATGCGCTGCTGACGCTGCCGGCGGAGCGCAAGATCACCGCGCAGGCGGAGCAGCGGCTGAAGGTATTGCAATCGCTCGACACGCTCGGCGCCGGCTTCCAGCTCGCCTCGCACGATCTCGATATCCGCGGCGCCGGCAATCTTCTGGGCGACGAGCAGTCCGGCCATATCAAGGAAGTCGGCTTCGAGCTCTATCAGCAGATGCTGGAGGAGGCCGTTGCCAGCCTGAAGGCCGGCATCACCGAGCCCGTGGCCGACAAGTGGTCGCCGCAAATCACCATCGGCACGCCGGTGCTCATTCCCGACGAATATGTCGGCGATCTGTCGGTGCGGCTCGGGCTGTATCGCCGGCTTGCCGACCTCGACAACGATCGCGACATCGACGCCTTCGGCGCCGAGCTCGTCGACCGCTTCGGTCCGATGCCGGACGAGGTCAAGCACCTGCTGCAGATCGTGGCGATCAAGGCGATGTGCCGCCGCGCCAATATCGAAAAGATCGATACCGGTCCGAAGGGCGCGGTGCTCGCCTTCCGCGACAATGCCTTCGCCAATCCGGAAGGGCTGGTCCGCTTCGTGCACGACCAGAAGCCGCTTGCGAAGATCCGCCCCGATATGAAGGTGGTGTTCCTCGACGACTGGGAGAAGCCGGAGGAGCGGCTCACCGGCACGGCGGCAATCCTGCGCAAGCTTGTCGGCATCGCCGAGAAGGCGAAAGCGGCCTAGCTATTCGGCAGCCGTTTCGCGCCGGTCGCGCTCGGCGGCCGCGCGCCGGATCGCCTGCGCCAGTTCGTCCGGCGGCTGCGCCCCGGATGTCGCGAACATGTTGGCGATGATGAAGGTCGGCACGCCTTCAATGCCGGCATTCTTGGCGGCGTTCGCCTGCTGGCTGACGAGCGCGACATCCTTGTCGCTGCCCAGCCATTGCGCGATCTCGCCGGCATCGAGGCCGACATCCGCCGCCGCCTGCGCCAGCACCGCCTTGTCGGAGAGATCGCCGCCTTCGGTGAAGTAAATATCCATCAGCCGCTGCTTCATCTGCGGGCCCTTGCCGGAGGGGGTCGCCCAATGGATCAGGCGGTGCGCATCGAGCGTATTCGGCTGGCGGTTGATCTTGTCGATCGCATAGACCAGACCTTCCTCGGCGGCGGCCGCAGCGACGCGTTGCGCGATGCCCTTGTAACGGTCGACGCCGCCGAACTTGCGGGTCAGATAATCCTCGCGCGAAATGCCCTCGCGCGGGATCCAGTCATTGAGAAAATAGGGATGATACCGCACTTCCACCGGTATCTCCGGGACGAGGGCGAGCGCCTTTTCGATGCGCCGCTTGCCGATGAAGCACCAGGGGCACACCACATCCGAGACGACGTCGACAATCACGGGATCCTTGGCATCGGGCATGGCGCACTCCTTTCGAGTTCGCCTCAAGCTAGGCCGTCGCTTACTCCGCCGCAACCGCGGGAGCACTCACCCGGGCCAGGAGCGTCGCAACGTCGTCCGTCGCCTTGCGGGCGGCCAGGGTGACGGCCGGCGCGGACAGGACGGAAGCCCCCGGGGCGAGCATTGTGTGCTTCAGCACCGACGCGAGCCGGCGCGCCACGACATGGGCATCCTTGAGATCGGTCGCGGTGAACACCACCAGCACCGAGCCGTCGTCATCCTGACAGCCGAAATCGGAACCGCGGATCAGTTTGCTGACCAGGCGCGCCGCGTCGGCCTTCATCCGGCCGCCGCCATCGAACACGAAACGTGCGATCGACAGACCGGTCCCGCGTTCTGCGGCGTCGCGCAGGGCCCGTTCCAGCGCCTGCAGAAACGTTTCCGTGAAATGCAGGCCGGTGACCGGATCGATCACGCCGTTGCTGTCGAACGAATCCATCAGACGGCGCAGACGCGCTTCGAAGGCGTGCAGGCGCGCCAGCGGAAGCAGCCGGGAGACCAGGCGCTGCGGATCCGTGGCATGAACGGCATGGACCAGACCGATCGAGGTCTGCGGCGCCGGAGCCCCCAATATGCCGACCGGAAGGTCGCGAAAGCGGCCGTCCTCGGACAGGACGCTCAGCAAGGCCCCGACATTCCAGGAATTGAAGCCGTCCGCGATCAGCAGGCCATCGGCATCGCGCGACTTGAGATAACGCGCCGCGATTTCGATGCTGAAGGCACCGATCAGGCCGGCCCGCTCGCCAATGGCGGTGGCGATGTTCGGATAGTCGCGCCCGCGTCCGGCGACGATGACGCAGGCATCGTCGAGCGGATCGCTCGTCGGCGGCGAGGGCAGGATTTGCCCTTTTTCCGTTGCAAGTTCGGCACGCCGCAACACTGCCGCATGCAGTTCGCGCACCCGGAGCGCTGAGGCAATGCGCTCCGAAATCAGATCGGCAGAGGCGCTCGCCGGCAGCGGCAGTGCTTCGCGATAGGGAATGTCCTGATC
>JAEWCJ010000211.1 GCA_023390695.1 Pseudomonadota bacterium
GTGTGCGGCTGCATGGATGCAGCATCATGCAGCCAGGTCAGGCTCACGCCGGCGGGACGCGTGAGCGATTGTTCTTCCGCCGCATCGGGCACCTGGATGAAGGCGTGGCCGCGCGCGTCCGCGGGCAGCTTCTCAAGAATGGCCGAGATCGCCGGCAGCGCGGTGTGATCGCCCGCAAGCAGATAGAAGCCGGCGGATGACACCGTGCGTCCGCCTGGACCGCCAATGCCGACCACGTCGCCGGGGCGGGCGGTGGCGGCCCAGCGCGAGGCCACACCATGCTCGCCATGCAACACGAAATCGATGTCGATCTCGCCGGCGGCTGGATCGAAGCGCCGCAATGAATAGGTGCGCACCGTGGGCCGTCTGTCCGCGGCTGGCCAAATGGCGCGGCCATCCGAACCGGAGAGCGGCCATTCGGGCGTTTGCAGATGGGCGGGAGGGATCAGCAGCTTGACGTTCGGGCCGGTGCCGAAGCCTTCGATTTCGGGGCCGCCCAGTGTCACGCGGCGCATGCGCGGCGTGATGTTGCGCGCGCGGATCACCTCCAGCACGCGAATGCCGCGATACCGCCGCGAGCGGTCAGCCGACGCATGTACGAGCGCTGTCTCCATCACGGCTTCTTTCCTCACATCGCTCTGCCGGGCTGTCCGGTATCGTCGACCATGATCTGCAGCATGCCCCGCGAGCAGCGCTCCACACGGGCCTGGACGCCGTAGACGTCCGACAATGTCGCGGCTGTCAGCGCCTGTTCCGGCGGCCCGCTGGCCGCGATGCGGCCCTCACTCATCACGATCACATCGTCCGCCCAGCGGGCCGCGAGGCTCAGATCGTGCAGCACCACAATGACGATGCGTCCTTCCGCCGCCAGACTCCGGATCAGCTTCATGACGGCGGTCTGGTGCCGCAGGTCGAGTGCGCTGGTCGGCTCGTCGAGCAGCAATAGCTTCGGATCGCGGATCAGGGCTTGTCCGAGGCTGGCAAGCTGGCGCTGTCCGCCCGACAACCGGTCGAGCTGTTCCAGCGCGATGTCGGCGATCCCCAGCCGGTCGAGCACGCCGGCGGCGCGTGCCAGGCTGTCGTCGTCATTGAGCAGCCCCTTGATCGGGATGGCTGCCTTCTGCGCAGCAATCAGCGCTTCCAATACGGTCAGCGCCACGCCTTGCGGAATGGATTGCGGCATGAAGCCGGCAAGCCGCGCGCGTTCGGCGATCGGCAGGGTCAGCAGTTCGACATCGCCCAGCAGGACGCGGCCATCGCCATGCAGCAGCCCGGCCATCGTGAGCATCAGCGTCGACTTGCCGGCCGCATTCGGCCCGACCAGCGCGACCACGCGCCCCGACGCCAGCGGACCGATCGACAGCTCGCGCAGCACCATCCGGCCGCGATAGCCCGCCGAAAGATTCGTCACCGTCAGCGAAGGGCCCGCTGTCACGAATCCGTCCTCCGGGTGAGGACCAGCGCCAGAAAGAACGGCACGCCGATCAGCGCGGTAACGATGCCGATGGGCAGCACGACGCCGGGAATGATTGTCTTGGAGGCGACCGAGGCCAGCGACATCACTGCCGCGCCCGCCAGCGCGCTGCCCGGCAGAAACAAGCGATGGTCTTCGCCGACCAGCATGCGCGCGATATGCGGTCCCACGAGCCCGACAAAGGCAATCGTTCCGACGAATGCAACCGCCGACGCGGTGAGCAGGCTGATACGGAGGAGCGACATGAAACGCAGGCGATTGACGTTGATGCCGAAACTATGCGCGCGCTGCTGTCCCAGCCGCAGCGCGGTCAGCCGCCACGACGACATCATCGCCAGCGGGAAAATGCCGAGGAGCACCAGGCCGAGAATCTGAAGCTTCTCCGGCGTCGCACGGGTCAGGCTTCCGAGCATCCAGAAGACGAGCTGCTGCAGGGCCTGCTCGCTGGCGACGAACTGAGTGATGGCGACCAGAGCGTTGAAGGTAAAGAACAGCGCGATGCCGAACAGCACGAAGGTCTGGCTGCCGCTGCCGCGGAACGTTCCCAGAAGCTGCAGCAGCAGGGCCGCGCCGAAGGAAAATGCGAAGGCGTTGGCGGAGATCAGCCAGTTTTGCGGAATTCCGGGCACGCCGAGCCCGAGCACAATGGCCAGCGCCGCGCCGAAAGTCGCGGCGGAGGAAAGGCCGAGCGTGAAAGGACTGGCCAGCGAGTTGTTGAGCACGGTCTGCATTTCGGCGCCGGCGACCGACAGCGCGGCGCCGACAAGGACGGCCATCAAGGCCTGCGGCAGCCGCACCTGCCAGATAATCACGTCGGTGCCGCGTCCAAGCGATCCCGGCGACCAGAGCCCCTTGATCAGGTCGGCAAGGGACAGCGAGGAGGGGCCGGTTGCGAGATCGAGCAGAAACGACGCGCACAGGACGGCCGCGAGCGCGGCCAGCAAGGCGATGCGCAACACTACGATCCGCCGGTAGCGCGCGATCGCGGCGGAGGCGGCGTTGCTTGTGCCTGTAATTGCGGCCGGTCCGTTCACTTCAGGTCGATCCAGTAGGTGCCCTGCATCGGCACGGGCAGGAATCGGGAATTTGCCTCGCGCAGGCTGGCGGCCGGATCGACGTCGGCAAACAGGTCAGGGTGGAACCACTTGGCCAGCAATTCGACGGCGAGAACGTTGAGCGGCAAGTTGCTGAACAGATGCCACAGGCCATGCACGCGGCCATTCTTCATGGCGGAGAGCGTGGACAAACCTGGCCGCTCGGCAATGGCTTTGAGCTGTGATCGTGACGTCGCCGGGTCGATCCCCGGACCGAGCACGAGGCCGCCTGTTCCCTGCAGATGTACGCCGCCGGTGCCGACATAAACGTCCGGGTCGCGCGCGATGACAAATTCCAGGTTGAGCTGGCCGAACGGCTGCGTCAGCACTTCGGTCGCGATATTGTGGCCGCCGGCCGCGTCGATGAAGGCGCCGATGGTGGCGCGTCCCGGCGCATTGCAGCATTCATACGCGCCGGCATGCGCATGCATCAGGACTTTCGGTTTGGCAGGCTTTGCCTCCGCCAGACGTTTGGATATCCGGTCCATGCGCGACTGATAGAAATCGATGAAGGCCTTTGCCTCGTCGTTTCGCCCCAGCACCTGCCCGAGAATCCGGATGCTGGAAACGGTGTTCTCGAGTGGCTTTGCGACGAAATCGATGAACACGACGGGAATTCCCGCCGCCTCGAAACGTTCGATGATCTGTGTCGATTTCGCCGAGGGACCATAGCCTCCGCTTAGAATGGCAATATCTGGTTTCACCGCCAACGCCTGCTCGATCGAAAAGGTGTCTTCCGTGCCGCGGCCGAGAATGGGGATGGAGTCGATGGCCGGGAATTTCTGCCGGTAGGCCTCGTAGGTCACCTTGTCCTGGCGCGACAGGTCGCCCGGCCAGCCGGCCAGCAGCGACACGGGATCCGGATGCAGCAGCGCCAGCGCCAGCAACTGGCGGCCTTCGCCAAGCACGACCCGTTTCGCGGGACGTTCGAGTGTGACCTCGCGGCCAGCAATGTCGCGGATCGCGATCTTGTCCTGAGCCTGAGCCTGAGCCTGCGCCGGCGCAAGCTGGAGCGACAGAGCGAGTCCGGCGATTGCCGTCAGGCAATGGCGACGAAGACAACGAAGAAAAGTGCGGTCGATTTTCATGCGGATTGGCTCTCCTGGTCATCCGGCCGCGCGAAGGCGACACCGACAGCCCGGCTGATGGCGGCGGGCAGGACCGAGATGTGGTCTTCGCCGGGAAATTCCTGATAGCGGACGTCGAGTTGCTCCGGCGGAAGACTCGACAGCCGTGCTGCAAGATCGCGTGCATTGTCGACCATGCGATTGTCGCGCTTGAAGGCGGCGTGACGGCGGAGCGCGCGGTTTTCCGAATTGATCCCGGATGCGTCCTGCTCGGTGGTGCCGACGGCCATCAGCAATTGCCGTCCGGCGGGTCGTACCGCCGACTGCGCGAATGTCCGCTCTTCACGCAGAATGAAACGGTCGTTCAACCAGATCGATGGGCTTGCCGCAATGTAGGTCTGGAAGGACGCGGGGCGGGTGAACAACGCATGCATGACAAACAGGCCGCCGAAGGAGTGGCCAAAGATCGCCTGCCGGTTTCTGTCGATGGAATGGTCGCTTTCGATCCGCGGCTTCAGTGTCGTCTCGATGTAATCGAGAAACTCATCCGCGCCGCCCATGGGCGGCCAGTCCGAGCCATCCGGACGCTCCGGCAGCAGCCATGTATCAGCCGGCGGCGTGTAATCGTAGCTGCGCCGCGTCATCTCGAAGGGCTGACTTGTCGGATAGCCGATGCCGACGACAAGACCCGGCACCACACCGGAAAACTCGGGACGCTCGCTCCGCAGCCGCAATGCCTCCGCCGCCGTCAGGAACGAGGCATTGGCATCGAGCATATAGAGAACCGGAGCAGGGGCCGCGCCGGCGATCGCGGGAGAGGCCCAGGTCATGATCCGATAGGGATCGCCACGCCGGTTATGCAGCCCAAAACAGCGGGCGCCCGCCAGAGCAAGCTCTGACGGGGCACTGCAGGCTTCTGCCTGCGCACCATTTGGCGCAACGGTAGCGGTACTCATGAAACGCTCACCAACGAAGAGGCCTCCTGGCGACCCTCCTTCACGATGTCCGGATGCACCTGTGATTAGTTCTTGGCGGTCAGCTTCACCCAATAGCTGCGGGGTTCGCCGTAGAAGTTGAAGGTCGCCTGGTTCCCGAGGCGGGCGTAATAGACCTCGTCGAACAGGTTGTTGACGGTGAAGGTCGCTTCGAAGTTCTTGTTGAACTTGTAGCCGATCTGCGCATCCGCCACGACATAGCCGTCCTCTGTCCAGCGTACGGTGTCGGTGGCGTTGCGCGTATAGAAGCTGCTCAGGGCGCGCACACCGCCGGCCACATGCCATCCACGCAATTGCTCGCTCTGGAATTCATACTTCGTCCACATGCTGAAATTGTGCTTGGGGGTCCAGGTGCTGAATGTCGAGCCGGCGAGGAAGGTCGACCCAGACGCGGTTACGGTCTTCAGATACTCGCTTTCGGTATAGGCGTAGCCGGCATAAATCTCCCATCCCGGCGCCAGCTTGCCGGTGACTTCCGCTTCGATGCCGCGGAGCTCCGCTTCGCCCGCCGCGATCTGGAAGGCCGTGTTGCTTGGATCGGTGATGGCGCGATTGGTGTCGCGCGTGATGAAATAGCCAATGCTTGCGTTAAGCTGTCCGTTCAGGAACTCACCTTTCAGCCCGACCTCGTAGGTTGTGCCGGTGCGCGGCGGCAGGACTGCGCCGCTGGCCGTGCGGTTGGTCGGCTGCGGCTGGAAAATGTCCGTATAGACGCCGTAAGCCGAGATGTTCTGCGTCAGGTCGAGCACGATACCGGCATACGGTGTGAACTTGCCGTTGACTTCGCTGCTTACGGTCTGTCCGTTCGCGAGTATCGATGAGTTGTCATACCAACTTCCGCGGCCGCCAAGGATCACGGTCAGCGGCTGGATCGGCTTGATGCGGAGTTGCCCGTAAATACCTGTCAACTCCGGCCGATCCTGGGTCCGGGACAAGGGAACGGACGGCTCGGCAATGTTATAGGGGGTTGGCGAGTAGATATTGTTCGTCCCTTGGGCGAACGTTCCGCCCAGCAGCGTCTGGTCGTATTGCTTGTGGTCCACGCCGATGATGACGTTGTGCGTTAATCCCCACATCTCGAACGGCTTGCTGATGTGAGCATCGGCCGAGAGCGACGTTTCGTTATAGTGCCGTTCCAGCGTGGTGATATTGTAGATGCCGGTGGCGGGATTTACCGCCCCGCCGCCATAGGCATATTTCATGTCAGCCTGCCGGCTGCTGTAACGAACGGCGGCCTTGGCGTGACCGCCGCTATCGAATTTGTGCTGCAACTCCGCAATGAAATCGTCGGTGCGGTTGTCAAACCGGTTCCAGGCCGCGCCGCTGAAAGTGGAACGCCGGACATCGAGAAGGCCACCATTGACGAAAGCGGGCAGGCCATTCTGCGGGATGATGTCGCGTTCCTGATGGAGTGCCACCAGCGACAGGGTGGTGTTCGGGGTGAAGTCAATCTCCACCGTGCCGTAAGTGACGCCGTTCTTGTTCTTGGTGATGTCGATGAATGTGTCCTGGTCGTTATAGGCACCGACGACACGGGCACGGACATTGCCGGATTGGGTGAGCGGTGCGTTGACGTCGATCTCCCCGCGATAGGCATCCCAGGATCCGCCCAAAGCCGTGCCGGTGATACCGAAGCGGTCGGTCGCGCGCTTGCGTGCCATGTTGAGTGTGCCCGCCGGTTCGCCGGTGCCTGCAAATAGACCGGCTGGTCCGCGCAGAACCTCGATCCGGTCAAAAGCGGCAAGTTCGGGCTGCGTGCCGTAGATGCTCGACATCGGAGCAGGCAGTCCGTCGATATTGAAACTGTCGAACTCGAATCCACGCGAGAAAATGGCGGAGCGGCCCTTGTCGTTCTGCAGAACCAGAAGACCGGTCGTGCGTCGCGCGGCATCTTCCAGCGTCGTCATGTTCTGGTCTTCGATGCGCTGGCGCGTCACAATGCTCACCGATTGAGGGAGATAGCGGATCGGCTGGGCATCCTTGCCGATGGTTGTGAGCGTCGTGGTGTAGCTGTCGCGCCCTTCCGTCGTGGCGGTTGGCGCTGTTTCCTGAGGAGCAATGGGTTGCGTCTGCGCGGGGGCCTGCGTCGGTCTTGACGAAGTGCGCTGCCGCTGGCCTTCGACCGTGATCGTCGGCAGCGTCTCGTTCTGCCGGCTTTGCGCCATGGTTTCGACCGGCCATGCCAGCACCAGTGCCGTTGTCGCGAGCAGCAGGTTGCGCAAGCGTACGTGCCGCGCGCAGGAATACTTTGATACGTTCATTTCAACGCCCCAATCCCCAAAAGAATCTGCGGCCATGCGCAGCATCACGCGGCAAACTATTTCGGGGACGGTTCTCTCTTCCATGGCAAAGGCGTTTGCCGAAAGATGTAATTCGTATGCGGCAAAACCAGTTCGAAATGACGTAAAGTAATTGTCCGGAAAATCACAAGCGGAAACGCGTTCTTCGCATTACTTTAGAAGGCCTTCATCCTGCATCATTTAGAATGGGACGCTTCTAAACTGCGCCGTCTGCGTTGACACCTTGCCGCGACAGAATGAAGATGCCGCAGTGAAAGCACGCGCGCCCTTATTGAACGACGGACAGCCGCGCAAGCTCGTTCGTCATGCCGACCTCAGAGCTCTGTCGCAGATCGGAGTCTCGCACTTTCGGCTGATCGAACCTTCGCTCAGCGATGACGCCGTCGTGTTGCGCGGCGACTATGCGCAACTGAAGTTGCGCGACGGGCTGAACTTGCATGCGACCGACACCTTCGAACTCTATGATCTGAAAACGCAGTCCGTGCAGCGGCCGGGAATTACTTTCTCCATTTTCCTTCAGGGCAGTGTCGCGGCCTGGATCGGCGATCGCAAATTCACGCTGGGCCGTCCGTTGAACTCGACCGAAGTGGATGCGACTGCGATCAGCCGGGCGCGGCCGGACAGTTTCACGCGTCAGTCGGTCTGCGGCGCGCATATCCGCAAAGTGAATATCACGGTCTCGCCCGAGTGGCTGGAAAACGGGAGTCTTGACGCCGTGGCCGGACGATCGGCGGTCATGCAATTCGGCCGGACGCATCTTGCATTTTGCCGGTGGCGACCTTCGGCTCACGTGGTGTCTCTTGCCGAGCAGATATTGCATCCTCCGCAATACGAGACGCTGCTGCAGAACCTTTATCTGGAAAGCAGGTCGATTGAGATCGTGGCGGAGGCGTTTCGCGCGATCACCCAGTCCGACGACACCGGCCACGGGCAGCAATGGCTGCGTCCGCGCGACTTCCAGAAGGTTCGTGAAGTCTGCGATTTTCTGGAGAGCCATCTTGATCAGGCCGTGACTCTCGAGTCGGTGGCCAGATCGGCCGGCATGAGCGTGACGACATTGCAGCGCACGTTTCGCGCCGTGCATGGAAAGACGGTCTTCGAGTATCTCCGAGGCCTCAAGCTGCAGAAAGCCCGGGATGCGCTGGAGCGAGACGGCATCTCGGTGTCCGAAGCCGCCTTTGTTGCGGGCTATGCAAGCCCGCCAAATTTCGCGACGGCGTTCAAGCGGGCTTTTGGCATCAACCCCAAGGCCGTCCGCTCGCGCCTGTAGAAGGCGGAGACTGCAGACCTGTGCTCTGGGCAGCAGAATTTGAACCTGCAGCCCCCACGTCCCGAACGTGGTGCGCTGCCAGACGTGCCCCCCTCTGCTCCCAAAGCAGAAAGTCTAACGTTGTCGGTTGGCGAAGTTACAGCGCCGGCCTGTCACGCCGGAGGCCGCGGATGGCGGAGAGGGTGGCCGATCTCTTAGCTTCCGGCAAGGCCCGATAAAGGCCGAAGAAGGCCGAAAAATCTGTCTAATCAGTTATTTAAACTGAGTTCCTCGTCTGGCAGAGCCCGATAGCGTCCGATAAAATCCGGCTTCAGGAAATGGGCGGGGGCATGGGTAGGCCCCGCATTCGGGCTGGATCGCATGGGCAAGGGAATTCATCGCCTCACGGCGAAGCAGGTTGAGCACGCAAAGCCGGGCCGTCATGCTGATGGTAAGGGCCTTTGGCTCCAAGTCGCTCGGTGGAAGGGCAAGGACGGCAAATTCAAGGTCACCCGTTCCTGGCTGTTCCAATACACATCCTCGACCGGGAAAATCCGGCAGATGGGCCTTGGATCGGCCCAAACGGTCTCCCTCGGTGAGGCCCGAGTGTTCGCGGATGACGTTCGCCGCCAGCTACGGGACGGCGTTGATCCCATAGACGCCCGCCGCGAAGCAAAAGACAGAAAGCGACTGGCCAGTTTCCGGACCGTTTCATTTAAACAGGCCGCAGAAGAGCACATCGCGGCGTTCCGGCCTATCTGGAAGAGCGAAAAGCATGCAGCCCAATGGACATCAACTCTTGAAACTTACGCATTTCCGTTAATTGGCGACGTGTCAGTCTCCGAAATCGATGTCGATCTTGTATGCAAAGTGCTTCAGCCAATTTGGATGGAGAAGCCGGAGACAGCGAGCCGCCTACGAGGGCGGATAGAGGCCATTCTCGGCCGTGCTATCGCGATGAAACAGCGGGAGGGCGACAACCCAGCTCGATGGGATCGGCTTGAAGCGATATTTCCGGCCCGCACTGCTGTCCAGAAAATCCGAAATCATCCTGCGCTGCCTTACGCTGAAGTCGGCGCCTTTATTGCTGAGCTTCGATCCAAAGAAGGGATTTCAGCCCGCGCGCTTGAATTTACAATCCTGACTGCGGCGAGGACGAGCGAGGTAATTGGCGCTCGCGCGGAAGAATTCAATTTGACCGATAATGTCTGGACTGTCCCGGCTGAGCGAATGAAGACTAAGAAGGAGCATCGCGTTCCTCTTTCGAAACGTGCCCTGCAAATTATTCGCGAGCTTCCTCACGAAGAGGGTAATCCGTTCGTATTCATTGGGCGAAAGGGCCAAGGCCTTAGCAATATGTCCTTATTGAAGGTTATGCGCGAACTTCGACCCGACTACGTTGTGCATGGCTTCAGATCGTCGTTCCGCGATTGGGTTGGAGAAGCGACCAACCATTCCGGGGACGTCGCGGAAATGGCCTTGTCCCACACAATCAAAAACAAGGTAGAGGCCGCGTATCGGAGAGGTGATCTCTTCGAAAAGCGACGCCGCATGATGGAAGACTGGGCCGCATTTTGCAGTCGCGTGCCGAAGAAGCAGGCAGACAACGTGACGCTATTGCGGGTTAGGAGCAATTAGTGATGGCTACGCCACCGAAGCCGAAGGCTTATTCGACAAGGCCCATTGAGCCCTTGAACCGACGGCTAGAAAGGTACCAATTTCAAGACGCAATCTTTGCTGCGAAAGCGGGCAAGACATCGGCTTTGTGCGCGCTCATTGAATTCGGCCAGCCCGACACGGACGAAAATCGCGAACTGCTTGTAAAGCTGATCAAGTATCGGCTTGAAAGGAAGGGCCGGGGCAGAAAAACACCGTGGAGACATCCTGCTGATGAGATGGAGCGCGAAATCGCAAGCGCGGTCATCAGAGTTTTACGGGCTCGGAGAAAGCGATACGGAAGGAAGCGAGCCCTTAATGGTGAAGCCGAGACAATCGCCAACGACATAATCAACGAACGCGGCCATCAAGGCGATTTCCAAGGCTTGAATGTCAGCCTCCAGAACATCCTCCGTCATGTCGCGCGCGGTCTAACAAAGACGCGCAAATCATAGTCCCGCGCAAATCCCGAATTGTTCGGGACCTGCCCAAATCTCGTTCCGGCATAATCCGAGGGAGCCCGACAAGGGCTGCTGAGGAGCGGAGCATGTCCGAAAAATCAATATCCATACTGCGAATGCCGGAAATCCAAAGGCGCACCGGCCTCTCTCCCGCTCGCATTTACGAGCTGATCGCGCTTGAAATGTTTCCCATGCAGGTCCGGCTGGGCAAACGATCTGTCGGTTGGGCTGAGCACGAAATTGAGGCGTGGCTGCAAGACAAATTAGATGCCCGCCACTTACGGCGGCGCGCCTCGAAATAGCGGCCCTCGGAACCAACGCTCAAAGTGAAAGTAACAAAATCATGCGTGGGACAACTGACCTGTCGCAAGCGCGGCAATTTCTTGAGCTGCTGCGACCTAAGGCAAAACTGTGGACCTTCCAAACCTTTGACGACAAAGCAGAGCGAAAGGATGCGCGGCTTACCTGCATGCTTCACGGGCATCTAGACGAACATATTGAGGAGCTCGTTAAACTCAATCGGAAAGGGGCAGGAATTTTCGTTGCCATTAATTTGACTGATGGAAGGGGACGCAAAAAGGAAAACATCAAGAAGGTTAGGGCGATTGCAGTCGATCTCGATGGCGCCCCACTTGACGCAGTTCAAGCATGCGCTCTTGAGCCACACATCATCGTTGAAACATCCGAGGGTCGCTATCATGCATATTGGCGGACCAAGGACGTAAAACTGAATGAGTTCGAAGATTTTCAACGTGGCCTAGCGGCAAGATTTGATGGTGATCCATCTGTCGCGTTACTGACGCACGTGGCGCGCATACCTGGCTTCAGTCACAACAAGGCGCAACCATTCAGCACTCGGATCATCGCGCACCATGATGGTCCAGCCTATACTCGTACCGAACTTGCAAGGGAATTTGCGCCGCAGAAGCGCCCACACAAGAAGCGTCAAAGCAATACGAGCGCATTAATCTTGTCGCCTAAATCTCCAAGGAATAGTGCGATTGAGTTTCTGAAACGAAAGTGCATGCAGGGTGATGCGCAGGCTCCAGCTTTTGGCCTGCATTACTACCGAAATTCTTTCTACAAGTGGTCGGGAACACATTTTCGCGCTCTTAGCGTCGATGCAATCCGCAGCGATATTTATAGCTTTTGTGACGATGCGATCACGCACGACAAGGATGGCGAAGCTCCTTTCCACCCGACCGCGTCAAAGGTTACAGCCATCATTGATGCCTTGAAGGCGGGTATATTGCTGCCTGAGGATGAAAATCCGCCATTCTGGATTGGCGACAAACCACTTGAAAACGCTGGGCTGATTGCATTCCAAAATGGTCTACTTGAAGTTGATACCGGACGCCTCGCAAAGCACACACCCTATTTCTTCAACGTCAACTGCCTTCCATTCGAGTTCGATTCTGATGCGCCGCGCCCGAAGCGATGGTTGGCATTTTTGCGGGAGGTGTGGCCAGAAGACCAAGATGCGCGCCGCGCACTTCAGGAAATATTCGGCCTGCTACTAACCTCGGACACTCGCTATCAGAAGATCTTCATGATCATCGGTCCGAAGCGGTCCGGGAAAGGAACTATAGGCCGGGTACTGACTGAGCTGTTGGGCAGAGATAACGTCGTAAACCCAACACTAGCCAGTCTTGGCTCGCAGTTTGGTCTATCTACGCTCATCGATAAGCGAGCAGCGATAATTGCGGACGCTCGTATCGGAAGCAGCATTGATGGAAATTTGGTTGCCGAGCGTCTGCTTTCTATATCGGGAGAAGACGCCCAGACCATCGATATCAAATACCGAAGCCATTGGACGGGACGGCTGGCGGTTCGATTTCTTATCCTCACGAACGAACTGCCCCGCATCAACGACGCATCCAATGCGCTTTCTTCACGGTTTGTCCTGTTGCCCATAAAGGAGACATTTTATGGTCGCGAAGATCAAGGATTGACTGACACACTCTTGCAGGAGCTGCCGGGCATCTTGAATTGGGCATTGGAGGGATTGGACCGGCTTCAAGAGCGAGGTTTCTTCAAAGCGCCGGGGTCCTCAGTTGAGGCAATTCGTGCGCTCGAAGACTTGGCAAGCCCTGTAGGCGCATTCTTGCGGGAATGGTGTGAATTCAGGTCAGGCGAACGGATTGAAGTAAAACGAATGTACGACGCTTGGACAAAGTGGTGTGGGCTACATGGCCACCGACCCCAAAGCAGCGCAATGTTTGGTCGAAATTTGCATGCTGCTTTCCCCCAGGTCACGGCAAGGGGGCGCGGCGCTAGCAGGTTCTATCAGGGGCTTTGCTTGAGTCAGAGGGGAGAGAAGGAATACTCGGAACTAGAGTTCTCTCGCTCATAAGCAGTGATAGGCAGGGATACGATTATTTGGACTTGTTGAATTGTCTCCGCAGCTATGCTGTCCGCCGCCAATATCAGAAAGAGGAAAGGGAAATCGGATTTATCGTATCCCTTCCTATGAAGGCATGCCTGTCCGCAAGCGCCGTTCCTACCCATGATGTGCCTTTAGAGGCCGCAGCGCGCCTGCATGCGCCTCTCAGAAAAATGTTTTGTCACGGCACTAACACGTTGCTCGCCATGCGTAATCGGAGAGCTTCTCCGCCCTTATACACACGAAAAGCCCGCAAACATTGATCTGGAAGGGCAAAGTGATATCCTACCCATGTCTCTGCCCATGTTCGCAGCACGATTTTGAGAGGAGGCGGCGATTTCGAGGTCGGCGCAGAAGCCCGACAAAAGACCACTGATTGTGGCTCGGAAGCACGCACGCTCTCGCCTAAGCAATGGCTCCTCGATCTTGCCGACATCAGACGGCCGCTCGCTCTGGGCGCGGCTGTTTCGCGACACCTATGCCGCACTGATCGCGCATTGCGGAGGCGAAGACGCAATCTCCGAGACGCGAAGGATGGCAGCGCGCAGGGTCGCAGCGCTTGAAGCTGAATTGATCTATCTGGAAGACCAGTTCGCATCGAAGCGAGAGCAAGGCAAATCTCCCGACAACGAAAGTCTGGCGCTCTATGGAACGCTCGCGGATCGCCAGCGCAGATTGTCAGACTCGCTTGGCTGGGAGCGCAAGGCGAAAGACATCACACCCGATCTGCAATCTTACCTCAGCGGGAAAGCAAGGCATCGGTCGGAACTTGATGGAGAACTTGTCGAATGAGGGAGCGGGTGCGCATTAAGCCCGAGCGCAACAGGATTAGACCCGCCACCTCACTCACCCTTCTGCAAGCCTGTCGAGACGCCAATCTGTTTGCGCCTTGGTTCGAAGACCCGCTCACTTGGCGAGCGTGGTTCGCATTTATTGCAGCCTTGTTCGGCCTGCCACTGACAGACAAGCAACTCGCGATCTATCGGAAACACACCGGCAGAACAGAAGCCCCAAGCGAGCCAGCAAAGGAAGGCTGGCTGATCTGTGGAAGACGAGCAGGAAAGTCGCTCATCCTGTCGATCATCGCGGTCTATCTCGCAACATTTCGGGATTATCGGCCGTTCTTGCAGCCGGGCGAACGCGCGACCATTGCGGTCATTGCGTCAGACCGAAAGCAAGCGCGAACCATCTTGCGATACATCGGCGCCTTGCTTCGGGAGGTTCCGATGCTTGCGGCAATGATCGAACGGGAGACGAGCGAAAGCTTCGACCTGATCAATTCGGTGACTATCGAAGTCTCGACCGCCAGCAGTCGCGGAACCCGTGGCTACACCTTCGCGGCTGTTCTTTGCGATGAAATTGCATTTTGGCCCGACGAATTTTCGTCAGACCCGGACGTTGAGATTTTGAACGCAGTTCGACCCGGTCTCGGAACGATCGATGGATCGATGTTATTGTGCGCGTCCAGTCCACACGCAAAGCGCGGCGCTCTGTACGGCGCATATAGACGCCATTACGGCGCAGATGGATCGCCGGTCTTGGTGTGGAAGGCTGCGACGCGAGAAATGAACGAGACCTACTCGCAGGAGAAGCTTGACGCAGCTTATGAGGAAGACGCCGCCAGCGCCTCAGCCGAATACGGAGCCGAATTTCGGTCAGACATCGCGGCCTTTATCGAGCGGGAAACGGTCGAGGCATGCGTTTCAACAGGGGTCCGCGAACGCCTGTATGATGCACAGCTTTCGTATGTTGGGTTTGTCGATCCTAGCGGCGGCTCTCGCGACTCCTTCACTCTCGCAATCGGACATAGGCAAGGCGAGAAGATCGTTCTCGACGCAATCAGAGAACGAAAGCCTCCATTCAGCCCGGACGCCGTAACGCGGGAATACGCCGAACTTTTGAAAAACTATCGCATCAGCAAGATCACAGGCGACAAGTTCGCGGGTGCATTTTCCGCTGAGGCATTTGCGAAGCACGGTATCACCTACGAGCAATCGGCAAAGCCGAAGTCTGACTTGTACGTGGACATGCTGCCGATCCTCAATTCCGGCAACGTGGATTTGTTGGACGAGCCTCGCCTGACGGCACAGCTCGTCGGGCTTGAGCGTAGAACGGCCCGCTCGGGCCGAGACTCAATCGATCATCCTCCGAACGGACATGATGACCTCGCCAACGTTGTCGCGGGGATCGTGTCCAATCTTTTGACCACCAACCTTTCATATCGAACGGACCTCTCGTGGGTCGGAGGAGACAACGAGGATGATTGGCGACGCATGCGACTACAACGGTTTATCAACAGCGGAGGTTATTACAAATGACGAAGCGACACGAAGAGGATGAGGAGAAGATCGTTCGCGACGGCGGCAAGGTCCGCGTGTCGGTCATGCTGATGGACAGCATGGACGAAGTTCAGAAGGCAATCGCCAGCGGCGACGGTGACGCTGCCCGCAAGGCTGCCTATGAGCGGAGGGACAGGGCGTTGAACGATGCATGGCGAAATCCCGGGCAAGACGCGCCATCCATCGTACCGGCTGCGACCGTGGCAGACAGCTATGCCCGTCGAGACGAGCGGTTGCGGAATGCGTGGAAAGGCGGTGGCACATGAACGTCACCGATCTTCCTCGCTCAGCGGCCGACAAGCTCGCGAGCATCAGCAGTGCTGTGGATGATGCGCAGGCGTTGGCCGGATCGACGACAAAGCGGGTCAAAGAGACCAGTGATCTGATCTACACGATCAACGATGCGAAAGTTCTGGCCAACACCGAACACGAGCTATCGCGACTCCGCGCCAAGCTGGCCGAACACCAGCGGCGCTATTCGGAACTGTCTGCCTTGCTGACCAATCTACGGAACTTCGTCCAATCCCTCCCGGAAGGACAGAAGATCGCCATTGCCAGACCGCCAAAGCTCCAAGAGAGGGAGGGCGACAATCCGGTGCAAGCTGTCGCGAGCATCAGGGCGGAAATCGCGAACGCTAAGCAGCAATTGCAGGCGGCGAGAAACGCGCCTCCACCGATGAGCGAGTTGAAAACCCAGGTTGCCGGGATCGTCGCGGAGTGGGGCAAGCGCGGGCGACCTAACATCAAGGCGACCCGGGCGGGCCTCGAAGTCAACTTCGACGATCCGGTCTCATTCGCGCCATCCGTCAATAGGGGTGTGGCGCTCGCGGCATGGCTTTGGCCCAAGCAGATGTCCGTTGCTATAGAACAACAGATATCCGAAATGCCCGAACCCGTTCTGTCGCTCTCGCCCAAGGCTCGCGATGCGCGTCTGACTGAACTGTCTGTGGCAATTGATCAGCTTGAGCGGATCGAGGAGGGCATCATCGATGCCGCCTTGGCGCAGGGGCAGGTGATCGAGCGGCGAGCGGACGCAAGCCCTGCCGCTGTCCTTGGCATCGTTTTGAAGTCGGTGATGGCCGTCGAAGCGGCGGAGTGAGTTTCGTCGCTCCTTTGGGAGCACGATCTGCCCGGCTGGCTTGCAC
>JAEWCJ010000169.1 GCA_023390695.1 Pseudomonadota bacterium
AGGGCGACATGCTCTACATGGCCGGCGGCGGCCGCATCAGCCGCGTACACGGACCTTTCGTCTCCGACGACGAGGTCGAGAAGGTGGTCCGGCATCTGAAGGCGCAGGGGGCACCGGAATATCTGGAGGCCGTCACCCGCAGCGAGGAAGAGGACGAGGACGGCTCGGTCTTCGACAATACCGAGATGGGCGGGGCCGGCGGCGCCGACGATCTCTACCGGCAGGCGGTGCAGATCGTCATGCGTGATCGCAAGGCATCCACCAGCTATATCCAGCGCCGGCTGCAGATCGGCTACAATCGCGCCGCCACCATCATGGAACGGATGGAGGCGGAAGGCGTGGTCGGTCAGCCCAACCATGCCGGCAAGCGCGAAATCCTCATCGAGGAAGGCGCGTAATACTGTTGAGAATCAGGGATTTGGTATTTACTCGGCAAGGGCGCGGCCAGCCACAGCGGGAACCGGCTGGTCGAGGGACGATTCGTGATTTGACGGCGGACGGGCCGCGAAAACGCCACAGGCGGCATCTAGCGACATCACTCGGATCGATAACGGAGTGGATTATGGCGAGACAGCTGCCGGTTGCGTTGGGCGCATTGTTGATAGGATTTGCGACCGCGTCCTTTGCTGCCGCTGCCCAGCCGATTCCCCTTCCGGTACCGGCGCCGCAGCCCAAGACCAATGGGGCGCCGCCCGCAGCCGCCGCCTCCCAGCCTGCGCCGATGGCCAATGTGCGCAGTCCATCCTCCTTCCTCGGCAGCATTTTCAAACCCAAGCAGCAGCCGCCGGCGAGCTCGGCCATCGACGCCAACCAGCGCGAGCTGGTGGACAGGGTCAGCAGCTATCTCACCGGCATCCGCACCCTGGTCGGCGACTTCGTGCAGGTCGGCCCCGATGGCAGCAAGACCGAAGGCCAGATCTATCTGCAGAAGCCTGGCCGCGTGCGTTTCGAATATGCGCCGCCGAGCCCGATCGAGCTGATCGCCGACGGGCAGAGCCTGGTCGTGCGCGACCGCAAGCTGGCGACGCAGGACCTCTACCCTCTCGGCCAGACGCCGCTGCGCTTTCTCCTCGCCGATCGCGTCGATCTCCTGCGCGACACCAATGTCGTCGGCGTCTATTCCGACAACATCTTCACCAGCGTCGTGATCGAGGAGAAGAAGGCGCTGGGCGGCACGCACAAGCTGATGCTGATGTTCGGCGCGCAGGATCTGCAGCTCAAGCAGTGGACGGTGACCGATCCGCAGGGTTTCGACACCACTGTCGCCGTCTACAATCTCGACATGACCAAGCGGCCCGACCCGAGCCTGTTCAAGATCAATTACGAACGCCTGATGCAATAGCAGTCAGTGCGGCCGCGGCACCTTCTGCTTTTCGTCCGGCCATGAAATCAGCCGGGCTCCACGGCGGAATGTGAGATAGCTCCACAGCCAGGTCAGCGCGACGACAAAGCGGTTTCTGATTCCGATCAGAAAATAGATATGGGCCACGCCCCAGAACCACCAGCCGAGAAAGCCGGTCAGTTCGAAACGCCCAAGCTTCACCACCGCAGCCTTGCGTCCCACCGTGGCGAGATCGCCGTAATGACGGTAGCTGAACGGCTTCGGACCGGGTTTGCCGGCAATGCGCGCGGCGATCAGACGTCCCACATAGCGCCCCATCTGTTTCGCGGCAGGCGCAATGCCGGGAACGGCATTGCCCGCCGTATCGCGCGCCGCAGCAAGATCGCCGGCGACGAAAATATCTGGCCTGCCGGGCACGGAGAGATCCGGGCCAACGAGAATGCGGCCCGCGCGATCATGCTCGGCGTCGATCCACTGCGCAGCGGGCGATGCGATGACGCCGGCGGCCCAGACGATGGTGCTGGCGTCGATTCTCCTGTCGCCGAGCGAAACGCCAGCGGCGTCGCAGCCCGTGATTTTGGTGTTGAGCAGAATTTCCACGCCCATGCGCGCAAGCGCGCGCTGCGCATAATGCGACAGATTTTCCGGCAAGGTTGGGAGAATGCGCGGGCCCGCCTCGATCAGGACGATGTGCGCGCTGCGCGGATCGATGCGTCGGAAATCGTCCCGCAAGGTCCTGGTGGCGACCTCGGCCATGGACCCGGCCATTTCCACTCCGGTCGGGCCGCCGCCGACAATCACGAAAGTCAGCAGATTGCGGCGCTCGCTTTCGGTATCGGCCAGTTCCGCCCGCTCGAAGGCGAGAAGAAAGCGGGCGCGGATCTCGCGCGCATCCTCGATGCGCTTGAGCCCGGGCGCGACCCTCGCCCATTCGTCATGTCCGAAATAGGCATGCGTCACGCCGGAGGCCAGCACCAGATAATCGTAAGGCAGGCTCAGGGTGCCGGCGCGGACGATACGCGCAGCGGGGTCGATGGCCGTCACCCGCGCCAGCAGGACGCGCACATTCGATTGCCGCCGCAGGATGGAGCGGATCGGCCAGGCGATATCGGCTGGCGACAATGCCGCAGTCGCCACCTGGTACAGCAAAGGCTGAAAACAATGATGGTTCTGGCGGTCCAGCAGAATGACGTCGGCATCCGACCGCGCCAGGGCCTGCGCCGCCTCAAGGCCGGCAAAGCCGCCGCCGATAATGACCACCTGCGGACGCGTCGAATTCCGCTCCATCCGCGCCTCCCGTGTCGGAGATGAGGCAAGCTGCGCGTTACGTATTATATATGCGATATCCCGCTGCCCGCCGCTGTGCGTCAGGTTCCATCAATCGAGGCTTGTGGATACGGGGTGGCCCCCCCAGGGGGGGGCGGTCAAAGCGCGGGGATTGCG
>JAEWCJ010000203.1 GCA_023390695.1 Pseudomonadota bacterium
GTCCTGCAGGATACGCGCTGCGAAAGCCACGGCGTCCTCGCCGGTGAAGAAGGTCTCCTATAAGGTCGAGAACACCCGCGAAGGCCAGATTCTCGATTACGACAAGCTGACGCTGCAGATCGAAACCAACGGCGCCGTGTCGCCAGAAGATGAATTGGCCTATGCCGCGCGCATCCTCCAGGACCAGCTCAATGTGTTCGTGAATTTCGAAGAGCCGCGCAAGGAAGTCGTCGCCGAGTCGATTCCGGATCTTGCCTTCAACCCGGCCTTCCTCAAGAAGGTGGACGAGCTCGAACTGTCGGTGCGTTCGGCCAACTGCCTGAAGAACGACAACATCGTCTATATCGGCGACCTCGTTCAGAAGACCGAAGCCGAGATGCTCCGCACGCCGAATTTCGGCCGCAAGTCGCTCAACGAGATCAAGGAAGTTCTGGCGCAGATGGGTCTGCATCTCGGCATGGAAGTGCCGGGCTGGCCGCCGGAGAATATCGACGATCTCGCCAAGCGTTTCGAAGATCATTACTGAGTTTGAGTTGAGCGTCATGGCTGGCGCATAAGGCGTCAAGACGCCGTCTTAAACGGCTTATGCCGGCCATGACGTGGTTTTGGGCGAACGCAGGAAGCCCACCTGAGCACAGCGTCCGACGAACCGTCGCGACACGGAGAAGAGAAGGAATAATTCGATGCGTCACGGCAAGGTTCACCGCAAGCTTGGCCGCACAGCCGAACATCGCAAGGCGATGTTTGCGAATATGTGCGCGGCTTTGATCAAGCACGAGCAGATCGTCACCACGCTGCCGAAGGCCAAGGAATTGCGCCCGGTCGTGGAAAAGCTGGTCACGCTCGGCAAGCGCGGCGATCTGCATGCCCGCCGCCAGGCGATCTCGCAGATGCGCGACGTGGCCATGGTCAAGAAGCTCTTCGAGGTGCTCGGCCCGCGCTACAAGGACCGCAAGGGCGGCTACACGCGCATCCTGAAGGCGGGCTTCCGTTATGGCGATTCCGCGCCGGTGGCGGTGATCGAGTTCGTTGATCGCGACGTCGATGCCAAGGGCCAGGATTCCGGTCCGGTGCAGGCAAAGGCGGAAGAGGCCAGCGCCGCGTGATCCGCGTCGCATCCGCGATGAATTCAAGAGCGGCGCTGGGCGCCGCTCTTTTTGTTTGTGTTCTGGCGTGGACAGGATTGGCCATGACACCGGCGCGGCCCGATACAGGCGCGGATCGGGATTTGATCGTGGCGGCGGCGAGAGGAGACGCTGCTGGTGTCGGGCGGCTGCTGCGCGCGGGCGCTTCGGTCGCCGCCCGCGACGGGCAAGGCCGCACCGCGTTGCTGCTGGCGACCCGCGGCAATCATGTCGAGGCGGCGCGGCTTCTGATCGCCGCCGGCGCCGATGTGAACGCCAAGGACAACATCCAGGACAGCCCGTTCCTGTATGCCGGTGCGGAGGGCCGCAACGAGATCCTGCGCATGACGCTCAACGCCGGCGCCGACCTGAAAAGCACCAACCGCTATGGCGGCACCGCCTTGATCCCGGCCGCGCATCACGGGCATGTCGAGACGGTCGGAATTCTGCTCGCCACATCCATCGACAAGGACCACGTCAATCGTCTTGGCTGGACCGCGCTGCTGGAGGCGGTGATCCTGGGCGACGGCGGTCAGGCGCATACCGAGATCGTGCGCATGCTGGTGGCCGCGGGCGCCAACGTGAATCTCGCCGACCGCGAAGGCGTCACGCCGCTCGGCCACGCGAAACAGCGCGGCTACGCGGCCATCGCTGAAATCCTTGCGGCGAAAGGCGCCCGTTAGCCTAATGCGCGGGATGACTGACGGCTGGTCACCGGCGCTTCTTCTCCTGCGCTCCGGTCGCCCCGTAAAGATCGACCGGCGCGAAATCGTCGGTGATCAATTCGCCCTTTGCGGATTGCGCTTTGGCGTCGGTCTTGCGCCTGGCCAGTAACGTCGGCAGCGCATAGCGGAAGGCGTATTGCTGCTGCAGGGCGCCGGCGCGCTGCGCGAGGAGCTCCGCGCTCGGCATTTCGTCGGTGACCACAACGCTGACTTCGCCTTCGCCGGACGGGTAGAGTTCGACCGTCTTGAACACCGCCCCAAGCGTCAGCAGGGTCGAGGCATAGAGCTTGCTGCCGTCATGCACGTTGAACACCGCCGCACCGCCCGGCGCCAGCCGCTGCTTGATCAGGGCGTAGAATTCCCGGGTCAGGAGATGGAACGGCACATAGCCGCCATGGAAGGCGTCGATCAGGATCAGGTCGTATTGCGCCCTGTTGCGGGTGAGAAAGACGCGGCCGTCGCCGTCGAGATAGCGGACGCGCGGTGAATCCATGATGCCGAAGTATTTGCGCGCCACGTCGATCACGCCGGGATCGATCTCCACGGTGTCGATTTCGACCTCTTTCATGGCGCGGCCGAGATAGGTCGAGATCGAGCCGCCGCCGAGCCCGATCATCAGGATGCGCTTGAGGTTCTGCGGATAGAGCAGGCTCGCCGTCATCATCTGCGTATAGGCCACCGGCAGATCGTCGGGATCGCGCAGGTTGGTGACGGATTCGGTATAGTGCCAGCCCTTGAGCTGGAACGACATGGTGAGCGCATTGCGTCGCTTGTTGATGTAGATGTCGTTGTATTCGGTCTCGATGCGGGCCAGCTGGCCGTCCGGGCGCTTGAGCAGTTCGAGCCGCAGCTTCTCGTCCACCAGGGTTTCGGCGCGCGTCTGGCTGACGCCGAAGGCGCACAGGAGCGCGCCGATCGCCGCAACGGCCGCGCGCCGCCGCGTGACATGGGGAAGGGCGATCAGCACGAGGGCGGATACGATGCCCGCGGTGCCCAGCGATAGGGTGATCGCGCGCGTGCCCATGGAGGGGATCAGATAGAAGGTCGTGCCGAGCGTGCCGACGATGCTGCCGGCGGTCGAAATGCCATAGACGGTTCCCGACACCATGCCGGACCGTTGCGCGGACGTGAGTAGAAGACGAATGGCAAATGGCGAGTACATGCCCAGGAACATCACGGGGAAGAACAGAATAACAACGGAAGAGGCGAGACTTCCGGCCTTTATGTCGTCGATCCGCTCCAGAATCGCTTCCAGCATCGGCTGGGCGAAGA
This sequence comes from Pseudomonadota bacterium, assembly GCA_023390695.1. The sequence continues at coordinate 3,122 of JAEWCJ010000203.1, forward strand.
GCGGCAGCAGCAGGATATACAGTGATCCGATCAGCATGGTCAGGCCCAGCACCGCCGCGGAGGGGCGCCGGTCGGCCAGCCAGCCGCCCAGGAAATAGCCGACCGTGAGCGAGGCGAGGACGGTCGAGATCAGCGAGGCCCAGGTGTAGATACCGCTGCCGAAATAGGGGTTCAGATAGCGCGACCCCAGCATTTCGAAGCTCATGACGATGCCGCCGACCACAAAGGCGACCACATAGATGACCAACGCATTCCACCCAGGTCTTGACCCCACGGCTGCTCTCCCGGCCCGCTGTTCTGCCTGCCGGGCTGCATCCCGCAAGCCTCTCCAAGCTAAGGCATTTCCGGGCTATTTTCACGGCCCGGAGGTGAGCCCGCCACTTCATTTGCCGCCGGGCTCGGCCTATATCTGGCGGCCTGACGAGGGATTCCAGCATGCTTTTGGGTCGTCGCCCTATTTCGATTCTTCTGATGATGCTGACCTGTGGTGCCGCGCTGGCCCCCGCCGCGTGGGCGCAGGACCGGCGGCTGCCGCAATCGGCCGCGGAGATGAAACTGTCCTTCGCCTCCGTGGTGAAGCGGGTCTCGCCGGCCGTGGTCAACGTTTATGCCGCGCGGGTGGTGGAGAACCGCAATCCGCTGATGGACGATCCGATCTTCCGGCGGTTCTTCGGCCAGGGCATGCCGCGCGAGCAGGTGCAACGTTCGCTCGGCTCCGGCGTGATCGTGGATTCGAGCGGTCTGATCATGACCAACAATCACGTCATCGAAGGCGCGACCGAGGTGAAAGTGTCGCTCGCCGACAAGCGCGAGTTCGAGGCGGACATCGTGCTGAAGGATTCGCGCACCGATCTCGCCGTGCTCAAGATCAAGGACGGGCGGGAGAGATTCCCGGCGCTGGATTTCGGCAATTCCGACGATTTGCAGGTCGGCGATCTGGTGCTGGCGGTCGGCAATCCCTTTGGTGTCGGACAGACGGTGACGCACGGCATCGTCTCGGCGCTGGCCCGCACCCAGGTCGGGATCACCGATTATCAGTTCTTCATCCAGACTGACGCGGCGATCAATCCCGGCAATTCCGGCGGTGCGCTGGTCGATCTGTCGGGACGCCTCGTCGGCATCAACACGGCGATCTTCTCCCGTTCGGGCGGTTCGCAGGGCATCGGATTCGCGATCCCGGCCACCATGGTGAAGGTCGTGGCAGCCTCGGCCATGGGCGGTGCGGGGACGGTGAAACGGCCATGGCTTGGTGCGCGGTTGCAGGCGGTCACGCCGGAAATCGCCGACGGCCTCGGTCTGAAGCGGCCGACCGGCGCGCTGGTTGCGAGCGTCATTGGCGGCTCGCCGGCGGCGCGCGGCGGATTGCGCACCGGCGACCTGATCGTGTCGATCGATGGTCAGACCGTCGATGACCAGAATGCCTTCGATTATCGCTTCGGCACCAAGCCGCTGGGCGGCCAGGCCCAGCTCGGCGTGATCCGCGGCGGCCGCGAGAGCAGCATCGTCGTGGCGCTGCAGACCGCGCCGGATTCCCCGCGCGAAGAGATCGTGATCAAGTCGCGCTCGCCGTTCGCTGGCGCCAAGGTCGGCAACATCTCGCCGGCTTTGGCCGAGGAACTGCGCATCGATCCGTCCGCGGAAGGTGTTGCCATTCTCGATGTCGCCAACGGCTCCGCTGCGCACCGGCTCGGTTTCCGGCGCGGCGACATCATCGAGGCGGTGAACGAACGGCCGGTGCCGCGGACCCGCGACCTGGACCAGATCACGCGCGTCCCGCAGCGACTATGGCTCATCACCGTGATCCGCAACGGCCAAAGGATCACGGCGCAGTTCGGCGGATGACGCGGCGGCCGACCAGCGGTGCCAATCTGTTCAGCGCGGCCGGGCTGGACGCGGATGCGCCGCGTCCGCTCGCCGACCGTCTGCGCCCGCAGAAGCTGTCGGACGTCGTCGGTCAGGACCAGTTGCTCGGCCCTGACGGTGCGCTGACGCGCATGCTGGAGACGCGCTCGCTCGGCTCGATGATCTTCTGGGGGCCGCCCGGCACCGGCAAGACCACGGTGGCACGCCTGCTGGCGCAGGAAACGGATCTGCATTTCGAGCAGATATCGGCGATCTTTACCGGCGTCGCCGATCTGAAGAAGGTCTTCGAACAGGCGCGCGCGCGGCGCGAAAGCGGGCAGGGAACCCTGCTCTTCGTCGACGAGATTCATCGCTTCAATCGTGCGCAGCAGGATTCGTTTTTGCCGGTGATGGAAGACGGCACTATCGTGCTGGTCGGCGCGACGACGGAAAACCCGTCCTTCGAACTCAATGCGCCCTTGCTGTCGCGGGCCCGCGTCTTGGTGTTCAAGTCGCTGGACGATACGGCCATCGAAAAGCTGCTGCAGCGCGCGGAACAGATCGAAGACCGCAAGCTGCCGCTTGATGATGAGGCGCGGGCCGCTTTGGCGCGCATGGCGGATGGCGACGGCCGCGCCTCGCTGACGCTGGTGGAGGAGATCTGGCGTGCGGCCCGCAAGGGCGAGGTCTTCGACACCGCCGGCCTGCAAGGCGTGGTGCAGCGCCGCGCCCCGATCTATGACAAAGGCCAGGACGGCCATTACAATCTGATCAGCGCGTTGCATAAATCCGTACGCGGCTCCGACCCGGATGCAGCGCTCTATTATCTGGCGCGCATGTTCGATGCCGGCGAAGACCCGCTCTATATCGCCCGCCGGGTGGTGCGCATGGCGGTGGAGGATATCGGGCTGGCCGATCCGCAAGCGCTGGTCGTCTGCAATGCGGCGAAGGACGCCTATGATTTTCTCGGCAGTCCGGAAGGCGAACTCGCCATCGCGCAGGCGGTGATCTATGTCGCTACCGCGCCGAAATCGAATGCGGCCTATGTCGCCTATGTCGCCGCCCGCCGTGCGGCGAAAGAAGGCGGATCGCTCTTGCCACCCAAACATATCCTGAATGCGCCGACGCGGCTGATGAAGGACGAGGGCTATGGCCGCGGCTATGCCTATGATCACGACACCGAAGAGGCGTTTTCCGGCCAGGACTATTTCCCGGAGAAGCTCGGCCGCCAGACCTTCTACGATCCGCCGGAGCGCGGCTTCGAGCGCGAGATCAGGAAGCGCTTGGACTATTGGGCAAAGCTGAGGAAAGATAGAAGCGGGCAATAGGCGGAGCGGGGGGCGGTCAATGGCGACGGGGGTGAGGGCGGCAGCATTGGCCGCCTTTGTCGTGTCGGGCCTTCAGCCGGCCTTGGCCGACGATCCCTTTTTCGGCCGCTGGGCGATCGACCCGGCGGGCTGCCGGGCAGGCGGCGACACCGCGTCGACCACGCCGATGATCGTCACCGCGACCTCTGTGAAGTGGTTCGTCGCGTTCTGTACCATCAAGAAGTCCTACCGCATTGGCGACAGCCTGGCCTTGCAGGTGAGGTGCTCCAGCGAAGGCCAGGTGAAGGTCATTCCGATCGGCCTCAAGCTCAGCGGCAAGGACAGGATCCAGGTGACCTGGGACAAGGCGCCAGGCGGCGAAATGCGCCGTTGCAAGTGAGCAGAGCTGGCCCTGCGCCGCTGGCGCGTTCATTTCAAGCTCTGCGCAACAAACTCAAGCGTATGGTGTGAGGCTGTGCTAAGGCCGCGTCATGAGCGAACGGAACGGAAAACGGGGCAAAGGCGGATCACACGGCAGGCGCAGCCGTGAGAGGACGCATGGACGCTCCGAGGGACGAAGCGGCAAGTATCAGGCCGAGGGCCGGGACAAGCCGAAGAGCACTCGGAAAAGTTCTCCCAAGGGCGCCTTCAAAGGCAGCCAGCGGCCCTTCGGCAAGCCGCAGCGCGGACCCCGTGCCGACCGGGCGGTAGGGGAACAGAATCCCTCACAGGAGAATTATGTGCGTTCGGACCGCGCGGCGCCGAGGCGGCAGTCATCCCGGGATGACGAGGGGCACAGGACGCCCGATCGCGGGCGAGCGGATCGATCAAAACGACGCCCGGAATGGAATGACGACCGCAGGGCATCGGCCGGGCATGACCGCTCCGAACGTCATCTGCCAAGGCGCGGGCCAGATCGGAGCGATGATCGCCGCAGATCGGCCGGTCATTCGGATCGGCCAGCATTTCAGCGGCGCCCGGATTCGGATGATCGCCGCAAACCGGAAGGCCGTGTACCGAAGGATCGCACACGCTCCGATCGTCCGGAAGCGAAGTTTCGCCCGGAGCGGGGTGAGGGCGGTCGAAAGCGGGCAGGCGCTGAACGTACAGACCGGCCTGCCTCGCAACAGCGGCCCGCACGCCGTGACGACAGCCGCGACAGGTTTGCACCTGCCGCTGCATCTGCTCCGGTTCTGGAGCCCGCAAGTGTGCAGATCGTCACCGTCGCCCCGGACGAAAGCGGCATGCGCATTGACCGTTTTCTGGAAGCGAAGTTTCCCGGCCTCTCCTTCAGTCACATTCAGCGCATCATCCGCAAAGGCCAGTTGCGTGTGGACGGGAAGCGGCGCGAGCCCAAGGATCGGCTTGAAGCCGGCCAGACCGTGCGCATTCCGCCGCTGCGGCTGGAGGCGCCGCCGCCGCGGCCCGGCTCGCCGAAAGACGAGGAGACCAAGGCCTTCCTGAAATCCATCACGCTCTACGAAGACGACGACGTGATG